>PLST01000352.1:21631-32495 GCA_003164255.1 Acidobacteriaceae bacterium
CGGTAGAAACGCGCCGCCACGGCCATCGTCATGTCTTCAATCTTGCGCCCCGTGCTGGCCGAGTGGCGCCGTGGAAGCATCCGCAAAAACCAGTTCGAGCGCCGCGCCAGGTACTCGTGCACATTCGTGTGCCAGCTTGCGGCCAAGGGCAAACCCAGGTGATGCGCCAGTCCAGCGCCCAGCATCCCCACCTCGCTCGGCCCGGTAATGTGAATCAGGTCCGGCTTGAAGCGCTCCAGCACTCCCTCAATCAGCGGAATGTGACGCAGAAACGCCGGGTCGAAGCGAAGGTCTTTTTCGAGTGCAAAGGAGAGAAAGCCGCGCGGCAGTTCCAGCGTCCACAGATTGCCGTCTTCGGTGACCGCCGGCGCGCGGTCTCCGGCGCGCACGCACAGGAACGGCAGATCGCGCCGCCGCGCAAACGCCTCAAAGTGACGACTCGTGTGCGCCACGCCGTTCACTTCGTGATACGAGTCCGGAAAATAAACCACGCGCGGGGGAGAGGCCGTCATTGATCGATCAGATCACGATTCATTCGAGTGATTTCAGGCTGGACAGGGAATTCTTCCCCGGTCCCCAAATGCGACGGACCGGGGGCACCCAGCACCTTCCCGTCAACCGTCATTCTCGCCGAGTGCCAACCGCAACTCGTGCGATTCGCTCCACGCCATGCGCAATCCACCGGCCACCGGTCCCCGGCCCATCAACTGCACCAGCGCTATCACGCCCCGCAACGCCATCGGCGCTGACCCGTTCGGCCATAGCTCGGCAAGTGGCCGAACCACACCGTCTGTACCGGGATGATAAGCCCGCTCATCCCAGTTCCGCGAGCCCTGCGGAAACTCAGGATAGTTCCGGATCGCATCGATCGTCGACCGCAGCAGCCGGTGCTTCCACGGCTCGGCATACTGCGNNCATAAACAGCACGCTGCTTTTGCGCTGCCGCCGGATTTCGTGCACAAACTCGGTAAAACTCGTCGCGTTGGTCAGGTTGATGTTCGCGTTCGGTTCCACGCCGTGACGATCGCCGCCGGAGATCAACACCATGTTCCACTTCTCCGCCAGCCGCCGCACCTCGCGGTTTTCGTCCCAGTTGCGCAAGCCGTTCAACTCCAGCGCGTGCAGAAACGCACCGTTCTTCTGCAGGAACTCGTTCACCAGGAACTGGTGTTTCTCCTTGCCCACCATGTACAGGTCCCACATCGGATGGTTGAAGACCACCAGCACATTGGGCTCGCTGTGCAGCTGCTTCAAAATCTCTGTCAGCCGCGCATCGCTCGGGTTTGCCGTAAACTCGCTCAACTCGGCCATCCACGCCTGAGCGCGCCCGCTCGGCAGGTTATGCACCCCCAGGTGAAACGACTGCACCCCGCCGTATGGCGCGCTCCACTCCACTGAAACAGGAATCTGCCGTGCGCTCGGTACTGTGCGCAGAAGCATCGGCGCCTTGATGTTGTCGTGGTCTGAGAGCGACACCATCGATTCGAGGCCAAGCTTTTGAATCTGGCGGCTCTCCAGGTCGAAGGCGAGCTTGGGCGTCATCGGCGGCGTCCAGTAACTGCGCGCATAGTCAATGCGGATGCCGTGGATCTCCTCCGCGCGCCGCTCCAAACGCGCCAGCAGCGGACGAACCACCGGAAACTGGTTGCCGAAGCTGGCCACAAAATCCAGCGTCTCCTGCGACTGGTTGGTGTGGCTGTGCAGAGAAACGCCCGTCCTGAAAGCGCTGGCCGCCTTGGCATCGCGCCAGAGATAGGAGATGGTCGCACTGGGCATGGCTGCTCCTTCATCCGCGATCGTGGTGTTAGCGATGCCCCGCGGATTACTGGTTCCAGTCTCGATGCCCTGCCGTAAAAGGATGGTTAATATAAGGCGAATTACCCTTCAATTAAGGAATGTACCAACTAAGTTAAGGCGAAAACCCCAAAATACCCTGAGATTTCAGGCTGCAACGCCCCCCCTGCGACGTTGTTCTGTAACAAGGGCACGGCTTCAGCCGGGCCGTAACCAACCCAAAAGGAGCGAGGGCTTCAGCCCCTGCATCCATCTATTTTAATTCGTCGGCTTCCAATGAGACTCGCGCCGTTGTGCCGCCAGTCAGGGCAATTGCATGCAAACACGATCGTATCGATGAACCGTTTTGACACCACTGCTTTCGCATCCCTTCGCCTGATCCAGCCGACTTCTGCACTTCCTCCCGGAGGGAGAGAACGAAAGTAGCCCCGGATGGAGCGAAGCGGATTCCGGGGGAAGCCGCACCAGTCCACTTGCGCGTCCCGAAGGGCCGCGGCGAAGCTCCTCATTGCGCGCACCGAAGTTCACGCAATTGCGCCGCACCTCCAGTTCGCAGCTTGACCGAGCCGCATGAATGCCGTTCTGCGGGAATACGTCCAGGCGAACCGCAGCGCCAGTTAAGGGTTCGTCTCCCCGGCAGAGCGTTATGATTCTGCCATGCGAAGATTGCTCGTCATCTTCTTTCTCGCACCCATGTGTGCGAGCGCGCTGGCAGCAACCGGCCCCACTGTCACAAAGACCTATGTGGACAACAAGAAAACAGTTCACATTGTGACCTCTGATGGTCGCGACCGGGCGGTCCCCCGCGAGAAGGATCAGGAAGAAGCGGAGAAGCTTCAGGTAGCTCCTGATGGAAAGACAGTAGGCTGGCTCGTCTACAGTTCGACCTGCTGCGTATCCTACCCCGTCCCACTTGAATTGATTGTCTGGCGATCCGGAAAAGTCATCCGCCGAGTCAATCCGTCCATGGCGATTTGGAGTTGGGTTTTCTTGAAGAACGGTGGGCAGCTCGCATTTCGCAACAGCCCTTTGCATGGAGGATGGTCTGGCGAATCCGTGTTGATAGAGATAGCGTCAGGCAAGACACTGGCCAGTTGGGATCACCCCACAGATGAAAACGGAAATGACACGGACGACGACTCTGATGAACCCGCCTGGGCAAAGGAGTTAAAGTAGCGCCGGAAAAGAAATCATTTGCCGATCTACATGCTGGTCTTGGCCATCTCCGGGCTTAGAAAATCCTCCACTGTCCAACCCGCCATCAGGTCCTCGCCGTTGGCCGTCTGCCCATTGCCCGCATGCGCGCCTTGCGCCGCCGCCAGCTCTGCCGCCAGGTAGTTCTCCGTCAGCCCCTTCCGCAACAACTCAAACGCCTGCTCCGGCGTGTCGGCAAACTGGAACAGATCAATGTCTGCCGGCGAAATCGCCCCCGTGTCCACCAGCACATCCAGGTTGAACACCTTCTTCCAGTACTCTGACCCATAAATGATGACCGTGATTTTCTTGGCCAGCTTGTGGGTCTGCGTCAGCGTGAGAATTTCAAACATCTCGTCCAGAGTGCCAAACCCGCCCGGAAACACCACCAGTGCCTTTGACATGTACGCAAACCACAGCTTGCGCATGAAAAAGTAGTGAAACTCAAAGTTGAGCGATGGCGTGATGTAAGGGTTGGGCGCCTGCTCAAATGGCAGCCGGATATTCAATCCGATCGTCTTTCCTCCCGCCTCCCAGGCGCCACGATTGGCGGCTTCCATAATCCCCGGCCCGCCACCTGACGTGATCACAAACCGGCTCTTGCGCGAGGGAATCTTGCTGGCCCACTTGGTGACCAAAAACGAAAGCCGCCGTGCATCCTCGTAGAAACGCGCCATCTCCACTGCGGCCACCGCGCGCTTCCTTTGCAGATCGGTCGCCTTGCCCGCCGCAATGTCGGGAATCCTGGCCGGTTGCTCGTGGCTGGGCGCAGCCTGTTGCGAGCCGGTATTGGCCAGCAGCTCCAGCTCGTGATCGGCCTCCTCGCGCCCGCGAAAGCGCGCCGAGCCGAAAAACACAACCGTATCCTGGATCTGTTCGTGCCTGAAACGCGCCAGCGGCTCAAGATACTCGCTCATGACGCGCATCAGCCGCCCATCGGCGCTGTTCAAAAAGGCCGGGTTCTCATACGCCAGCGGCGCACGCGTCAGCGGCGGTGGCACGCCGTTGCCGGGCAACCTGGCTGCCGCGCCAACCACCTGCTCCTGCTTCCCTTTTCCCTGGTCCCCGTCGCTCATCCCTCATCCCTTCCGGCGGTAAAGTACATCCTGGAGCGCAATCCACAGGTTCAGCAGGCCAAGCCCCGACACCAGGCCGCGCACCGCTCCATTGCCGGCCAGAGCCGCAAGCGTCGGATACCGCAAAAAAATAGGATTCTGGTCCCAGAATACCGGCGACCATGGCGCATAGCACACGGCAAGACCGATGTACATCCGCAGCATCACCCGCAAAAGCAATTCGATCCGCTCAAGCCATCGGGGAATACGCTGGGGAATCTGCGCAGATACCAGAGCCGCTGGAACCGGCACCGAAACAACGGGCAAAGGTCCAACCGGCTCTCCGGCCAGTGTCGCCGGGCCTACCTCGTACTGGGTCGATGGGTTTTCCGGCTGCTGAGACATGCTTTTTTCTGAGCGTCTTCCGCTGACTTCCCCTCTCGAAAAGGGCACACGGTACGGGCCGTTCACTCCGGCCCGGTCTGGGACGCCGTAAGGCTACGGTAACACAGCCGGGGAACGCCCAGAAGGCAGGGCGCGTGCTGCTTCAGGGGCACTCAGGCCTGTCCTTCGCGCCCCGCTTTGAATATCCCGGCTCTTGCCAGGTAACTGTCAGATCCTGAAGCCGGTTAGAAGCGGTAAAACACGCCGCCCATCGGCTCGCCGGTCGTGGTCAGCACGCCCGTTGCCGGGTAAATGGAGGAAATGTTGGGCGCCTTGTAGAACGTCTCGCGGTATTGGAGCCGGATGCCCAGATGATCGCTGATGCTGTAGTCCAGTCCGCCGCCCGCCACATACGCTCCGCGAACCGACGTGTTGTTGCCATAGGGCGTCGAGGCCGGAATAGTAATAAAGAAGCCCGCGCCGCCCACGGCGAAGGGCCGCAGCTTGCCCATCTGGTGCGACACAATATAGTCGATCGTAAACTCGACCGCGTCGGCGCTCATGCTGGTTGGCGGATTCGCGCACGCCAGCAGACACGCGCCCGGGTTCGGCACGTACTTCTGGGCCGCCAGATTGTCGTTGACGGCCATTTCGTATCCAAACCAGTTGCTGCGGATCTGGCGCAATTCGATCAACCCGCCGAAGGAGTTCGTCGGAGTCTGCTGCGTGCCGTTGCCGCTCGATGCCTTATTAAACGTCGCATAGCCGCTCAATCCCGCATCCGTCTCTACCCCTGGTCTCGCAGCCTTCGCCTTGGCTCCGGAATCCTGGCCGTGCGCCGCTGCGCCGGTCAGCGTTGCCATTGCAATCACCATCAGGGTAGTCAGCATCCACTTCATTCGCATCTTCGTCTCCGTTTTCGTATTCACCCGCGTTGTGCAAGTGCCGTCCAAGGGGTCAGACTCCGGGCCTCGGCCGAGAATCTCCTCCCTGCCCTGTCGCGGCAGAACGCTTGGTGACTTGCTGGAGCGGTACTCCAGAAAATTTGGCGTCTCCGGCATCGTACAAAGCGGCTCTTCGATCCATCCCAGCCCCAAACACGCGTCGCCGGAAACCGAGGGACAAAAGCCTTTTCGATTATATCGGCTTTATTTCGGCCGTCCCGGTACGCGTCTGGTGGGCAGGCTTATTTGACGCGCAGAATTCTCGAAGGCAAGCAAACCGACTGGTTCCGCTCGCCTCTTTCCGCGCTATCCTGTCATCACATTCATGAATCCGCGGCCCTTGCGCCTCGTCCTGGCTCCCCTCGCGGGAGCCATTCTCGCACTCTCAACCCATGCCGTTGCCCAGGAGGCCGCGAAGAAGGTGAATCCCTATCCCCAGGCCTTCTCCTATCTGGACGCCCAGCCAACCCGCGCCCGCCACGGCATGGTCGTCACCGTTCACCACCTTGCCTCCGATGCCGGCGTTGCGGTCCTGCGCGAGGGTGGCAACGCCATTGACGCCGCCGTAGCCAGCGCCTTCGCCCTCGCCGTCGTCCACCCCATCGCCGGAAACCTCGGCGGCGGCGGCTTCATCCTCTTCCGTGAACACACCGGCCGCGCCACCTTCATTGACTTCCGCGAGAAAGCCCCCCTCGCCGCTACTGAAGACATGTACCTCGACGCGCACGGAAACGTCATCCCCGACGCCAGCGTCGTCGGCTACAGCTCCATCGCCACGCCGGGCTCCGTAGCCGGACTCGTCTNNTCCAAACGCATCTTTCAGCGCAATGGCGACCTCTACAAGGAAGGCGAAATCTTCCGCCAGCCCGAGCTGGCCCGGACCCTCGACCGCATCGCCCACGACCCCGCCGATTTCTACCACGGCAAAATGGCCCACGAGCTCATTGAAGAGCTCACGCCGGGCGGCTCTCTACTCACGCTCGAGGACCTTGCACAGTACAACGTAATTGAGCGCGAGCCCGTCTCCGGCAGCTTTCACAACTACACCGTCCTCAGCGCGCCCCCGCCCTCCTCCGGCGGAATCGTTCTCTTGAGCACCCTCAACATTCTCGAGGGATACGATCTGGCCAGCCTCGGTGATCGCTCCCCCGCCTCCATCCACCTTATCGTTGAAGCCTTTCGCCGCGCGTACATGGACCGCGCCGAATATCTTGGCGATCCCGACTTCAACCACATCCCCGTGGCCGAGCTCACCTCAAAGCAATACGCCAGGGCCTGGCGCGCCTCCATCAACCCAGGCTTCGCCACACCCAGCGCCGCGCTCGTGCGTCCCGCTGGCTTTCTTCCGCCCGCGCCCACCGCTGCCGGCAACCGCCGCGAGTCCAACCACACCACGCATCTATCCGTTGTGGACAAGGACGGCAACGCCGTCTCCCTCACGACCACCCTCAATGACAACTTTGGCTCCCGCGTCACGGCCGGCAAACTTGGCATTCTGCTCAACGACGAGATGGACGACTTCGCCGTCAAAATGGGCGTGCCCAATCTCTACGGCCTCATCCAGGGACCGGCCGACGCCATCGCTGCAGGCAAGCGCCCGCTCAGCGCCATGACGCCCACCATCGTGATTGAAGATGGCCGCCTGCGCTTTGTCCTCGGCTCCCCCGGCGGCTCGCGCATCATCTCCACCGTCACCAACATCTTTCTCTCCGCGGCCGAGGGCAAGCTCAACATCCAGCAGGCCGTGGACGCGCCCCGCTTCCACCACCAATACCTGCCCGATAAGCTCGCGCTGGAATCCGGCTTCCCGCAAGCCACCCAGGACGCCCTTCTCACCATGGGCTACACGCTGGACCTCGAAGAAACCCACTGGTCCAACGGCGAGTGCATTGAGGTCGATCACAAAACCGGCGAGCTTGAAGGCGGCCAGGACCAGCGCAGCCATTACGGCAAAGCCGCCGGCTACTAACACCCGACTGGTCCCCTTCACCGCAGTCGAAGGCCATGCATCTCGCTCCCGGACCGGCGAAAAACGCCGTTTCGCCTTGTTCACTCCATCAAAGGCAAGTCAGGCCGCATGCGCAATTTCCCATTCGCCCCGCCTCAAACGGGGGTATGCTGTTTGCGTGTAAACACACGGTTCACCGCAGTCGCATCGCGGAGAAACAACGAACCGTGAATGCACAACCGGGCCAATGCACGACCTGGCTCTCACTGGGATCCCTGCGCGCAATACGCAAGCGTCCCTCTGACGGCAGGCCGATTTATAGCAGCACCATTCCTCAGTCGTGCGTTGCAAGAGCCGGTGGTTCCTCCACCGAATCACCGGCTCGCGGCGCCACCCCGCTTCGCCACCCGCTTCGCGCAAGATTCATCATCCTGACCCAACCTGCGCAACACCCACTCTGCCGCAAGCTGTTGCAACGGTGAGACAATGGCCCTAGAGCCCCGGTAAGTTACTCAACCCGGGCCAGCACGAGGGACCTCTTCACCATGCTCCGCGTCCTCTCTACACATGTTTTCCTCAATCAACGCCTGCATCCGGGACTCCTGGATCTGGCCGCCCATTCGGGTGCGCAGGCTGTTGAGATCTTTGCCGCCCGCCAGCATTTCGACTACACCAGCCGCGAGCACGTGGCCGAGCTTAGTGCATGGTTCAGCTCCAATACGCTTGAGCCTTTCTCCATGCACGCCCCGCTCTACCCCGATCGCGAAATGGGTCGCGCCGGCGCGCCGGCTGTCAACGTGCTGCACCCTGAGAAGTCGCGCCGCATCGACGCCATGGACGAGATCAAGCGCGCTCTTGAAGCCGCCGAGCACATTCCCTTCCGCAATCTCATCGTCCATCTTGGCGAGCGCGACGACGTCTGGTCGCCCCGCACCATCGAGCACGGACTCACGGCCCTCGAGCATCTCGATGCCTTTGCCCGCCCTCTCGGTGTGCGCGTGCTCGTTGAAAATCTCCTTAGCGAGGCCACTACGCCTGAGCATCTCGTCATGATCCTCGACATGGGCCATCTCGCTCACATCGGCCTCTGCCTCGACCTGGGCCACGCCCACATCACCGTCGGCGTCGCCCATGCCATCGCCGCCATGGGCAACCGCATCGCCTCTGTCCATGTGCACGACAATCACGGCCTCAAAGACGAGCACCTCTGGCCCGGCGACGGCACCATCGAATGGCCGGCCACCGTAGAAGCTCTCAAGAAACTCGCTACCCCGCCCGCCACCGTGCTTGAAATCAGCCAGAACCTCAACGAAACAGCAGCCACCCTTCCAGCCAAGGTTGAGAAGGCCTTCAACCTCTTCGCATAAGAGTTGACTGTCATCCAGACCGAAGCAAAGGATCTGCGGTTGCCTTTCGCTCACTCAAGAAAAACGCCGGGTGCCCCATCCTCGCCACGTCTTTGTTTTTGTCGCTATCGGGGTCCCCGGCGGACGATCTTTGTCCGCTGGGGTGATCTAGGGTGGGATACGAAGAACTCTCCTCCCCACGCCCCCTGTGATACGATTCGCTCGCCACAAAATGCGAGGTATTCGATACCCATGAACGGCCCGGAACCCTTCCAGAAGATCAAGATCAACAGAAGAGACTTCGTTCGCAATGGAGTCATTGTTGCGTGCGGCTGCGCCATCGCTCCACAAATTCTCCACGCCGAAAAAGACGATGGTTCGCAGTCCTGGACTCTAGCCAACAACCTCATCTCGCGGACCGTTGCCTTTCAACCCGCCACAGGCCTCTACACGCAACAATTCTCCGCGCGAGCCACGCACGCTCATCTCATCGGCCCTGACGAAGAGCACCCTGCTTCCGAGTTCTCCTTCCTGTTGAACGGACAAGTCTGCTCGGGAACCAATGCGTCGTTCACCCTGATCGACGCCGTGCCATCCGCTCTGCCCAACGGCAAGTCGCTCACCGTCCGTCTCCGTCACAAGCAACTTCCGCTTCAGGTCTCGGTCGTCTATCGCATTTACGACGCGCACCCCGCCATCCGCAAGCACCTGGTGCTCCTGAACACCGGCTCCGCTCCGCTCCATCTCTCTCACCTCAACGTCGAGGCGCTCAGTCTCGCCCTCGGCCCCGCCAGCGAGCTCACGCTCCTTACGCAGTACGGAGCAGTCCCGCGCGAAACCTTCTACACGGGCCGCTCTGAGGATGCATGCCTGCTGGTGGCCAACAGCCTCACCGGCATCGGTGTTGCTGTCTTAAGTGAGGTGCCCGGCTACATGAAGCGCACTGAGATTGAGGGCTTCTACGATCCGCACCATGTGCGCATCGGCGTCATGTACGACACTGACCTCATGCCCTTCGAGCGCGCTCTCGCTCCCGGCGAGCAGTTCACCACTGCCGACGCATCGCTCATCGCCTTTCAAAATGGAGCCGGCTTCAACGATCCCCACTGGCTGCTGCCTTCCTACACCGCGCAAGTTCTCGAGCGCCGTGTTGACGCGCAAGGCCCGCCCTGGATCGTGAACACATGGGAGCCCTTCAACCGCAATGTCAATCATGATCTTGTCCTCGAGCTGGTCGATGCGGCGGCTGCCATGGGCATGGACGTCTTCACCATCGACGACGGCTGGCAGAAGGATTACGGAGAGAACGCCGTTGACCTGGATGCTTTTCCCGGAGGCCTCGACCCAATTCTTGCCGCCGTTGAAGGCAACGGTATGCGCCTCGGTTTATGGATTCCCCTCGCCGCCGTCGGCACATCCACGGCCGTCTATCGCGAGCATCCGGAGTGGATCGCGCTCGATCAGCAGGGCAAACCCAAGATCACCGGCACGGCTGCCGGAGCCAAGGGCGTCATGTGCATGGCCACCGCCTATCGCGATGCCGCCGCCGACCGCGTCATCGACGCAATCGAGCGCTTCCGCCTCGCCTACGTCAAGCTCGACCTCACCACCATCTTCAACGCCTATGGCGAAGCGCCCGGCTGCTGGGCCAGCGGCCACATGCACGGCTCCTGGGCTGAATCGCTCAGCATGATCTACGAAGGCATCGCGTATGTCACCGCGAAGGTCTATCAGCGCCATCCCGATGTGCTGCTCGATCTCACTTTCGAGCTATGGGGACAGAAGCACATCATCGACGCCGGCCTGCTCGCCGACGGCGACCTTGACTGGATGAGCAACGTGGACGACGGGCAGCCCGATTCCGCGGGTCCACGCCAGGCACGCCAACTGCTCTATCAGCGCGCCACTTCCATGCCGGTCGAAAGCATGCTCATCGGCAATCTCCACGCCGAACTGCCCACCATTCAGGAGACCTTTGCCACCGCCATCGGTTCGGCGCCCGTCCTGCTCGGCGACCTGCGCAAACTCACCCCGGCCGACCGCGCCTGGTACCACGACAAAATCTCCTGGTTCAAGAAACTCCGCCGAAGCACAAAAATCAGCGAGAGCTTTTTCCCGCTAGGCAGTTTCGAGCAAGTCTCGGCAGCCGCATGGGACGGCTTCGCACGCTTCGGCCGCGCAGGCAACGGCGTCATCGTG
>PLST01000056.1:0-3516 GCA_003164255.1 Acidobacteriaceae bacterium
TCGTGATCGCGATTTCCGCCACGCTAGCGGGAATCATAATCGCGCTCAGGTTCGCGCCCAGCACGCTGACTCACGAAAACTGGTCGTATGCCTCAGGCACCTCTTCTCTAAGCATCGTTGCGATTGGAGTCCTCACCCTTATCGTGGTTGGGTTGTTGTTCCTCAAGTCGCTGGGGGCGCGGCGATATCCACGTGAGCGCGAGTTGCTAGAAGTCTTCCTGGAACATATTCCGGACAACGTGTACTTTAAGGACCGAGACAGCCGCTTTGTGTGCATCAGCCGGGCGATGGCTGATTATTTCGGACTGGCCGGTCCGGAACAAGCACTGGGCAAAACCGATTCAGATATCTTCAGCTCGGGACACGCCGACCAAGCTCTCGCGGACGAACAAGAGATCATGCGTACCGGTCAGTCGAAGATAGGACTGGAAGAGAAGGAAACTTGGCCGGACGGTCACGAGAGCTGGGCGCTTACGACCAAAGTACCGCTGAAAAACCGGTATGGCAAGATCATCGGCACAATGGGAATCTCCCATAACATTACTGACCGAAAGCAGGCTGATCTTCGGATCCGGTATATGGCGCTTCACGATGCGCTGACCGGGCTGCCCAATCGAATCCTCTTAGAGGATCGTCTTACCCAGGCAATTGCACTGGCTCGTCGCAATCAGCAATCTGTCGCCGTACTTATGCTAGATCTGGATCGCTTCAAGAACGTCAACGATTCTTTTGGCCACTACGTGGGCGACCGTCTCCTAGAAGCGGTGTCAAAGCGCCTGCAAGCCAGCCTGCGAGATAGCGATATCTTGGCGCGCTTAGGTGGAGATGAATTCGTCATCGGCCTTCCGATGGTCGCCGATAACCGGGGCATTGAAACCTTTGCGCAAAAGGTACTGTCGAAGCTGGGCGAGCCATTCCGAATCGAAGGTCACGAGCTGAAAGTAAGCGCCAGCATCGGCATCTCCGTGTACCCAACCGACGGAGAGATTCCCGAAGCCCTATTACAATTCGCAGATGCTGCGATGTATCAGGCCAAGAAGGAAAGGCGCGGCATCTATTGCTTCTTCACGCCGGAGCTCACTGAGGCGACGCAGCGCCGCCAGAAACTTGAAAACGATCTGTACCAGGCACGCGCACGAGACGAATTTGTCGTCTATTACCAACCGCTTGTCCTAACGAATTCAGGGCGCATAACAGGAGTGGAAGCGTTACTGCGTTGGAATCACCCGGAGGAAGGGCTGATCTCTCCGAATGAGTTCATACCGCAGCTGGAGGAACTGGGATTGATAGGGGAGGTTGGTGAATGGGTCTTAAGAACTGCATGCCGCCAAAATGTAGCATGGCAAAAGGAAGGAATACCAAGGGTTCGGGTTACGGTCAACGTGTCAGCCCAGCAGTTCTA
Organism: Acidobacteriaceae bacterium; assembly: GCA_003164255.1. Classification (GTDB taxonomy): domain Bacteria; phylum Acidobacteriota; class Terriglobia; order Terriglobales; family Acidobacteriaceae; genus Telmatobacter. The sequence continues at coordinate 1,403 of PLST01000056.1, forward strand.
TCGAGGCAATATCGTACGTACCGTACGAAGGGTGTTGCGCGAAACCGGTTTGGACCCCGAATGGCTGGAGCTCGAGCTAACAGAAAGCCTGACGCTGGACGACTCAATGACCACGACCAAGATTATGCAAGGCCTGAAACGAATTGGGATAAGCCTTTCCTTGGACGACTTCGGCACGGGTTGGTCTTCGTTGTCTTATCTAAGAAAGTTCCCGCTCGATCGAATCAAAATTGATCGAGCATTCATGCGCGATATCCCATCTGAGCCTGCCGCAGAGGCTGTAGTCAAGAGCATCCTGAGCTTAGGACGAAATCTCGGTCTCGACTGCGTGGCCGAAGGAGTGGAAACGCGTCAGCAACTTGACTACCTTCAAAAGCAGAAGTGCACCGAGATGCAGGGATTCCTATTCAGCCCAGCGCTGCCGAGTGCGGAGTGCGGCGCGCTACTACGTTCAGGGAAGGCTGGATTCGTGAGCGTCTCCGACGTGCAGGGAGATGGGTTCCGTGCTGGAGGACCGTCCCTCAGTCTTGTCTCTTAACCGCGAGGATCAACAGAGATTCGAGGCCATGCCCTGGTTGCTGCAGGTATCGAGCCTCGCTTCGACGATATTGGCTCGCGGTCAGATGGAACCGATGCAAGAACGATTGCCGGCGGAGACAGATGAGGGTATATCGGGTCGCAGCCAGGAGGCAAAATGGAAATCTCGGACAAAGGCCTAGGGACATGCCGAACCCCGGGGTGCGGCGGGCCGACGAGCCATTTGGCATGCCATCGCGAATTGGCAAGAATTCTCGCTATGATGCGGAATCTGATCGGGATGAAAGCGTTCGGCGGGTGGTTCAGGTGCGTGAACCGCATGGCATTCGTCACCGTTCTCGCAGCAGTCTGGGCGGAATCCAGCCGCCCGGCATCGGATCTCCAGACTAAGCAATTGCCTGTGCTCACGACGGCTCGTCAGGTCCACGGCCTTACCGTCGAACAAGCGAGTCTGGGCTACCCGGTTCGACTACGCGGAGTGGTCACATTTTGGGATCCATACCAGGAAGGCCACAGAGCGCTTTTTATCGCCGACAGCACAGGCGGCGTATTCGTGGCGCCTGGCTTCGCACCCAATCTTCCCCTCCATGCCGGTTCGCTCGTTGAGGTTTCCGGCGTAAGCGACCCCGGCGGATATTCGCCCATGGTCACGAACTCGTCGATACGCATTCTTCCCGGCACGAAATCGCTTCCTGCCGCTCGCGCGGTTGCGCTGGCGGAGCTCCTCAATGGGTCGGAGGATTGCCAATGGGTAGCGCTGCGAGGAATTGTGCGCTCCGTGGAACTGGACGGAATGCATGTTGTGCTGACTGTGGCTACAGCGGATGGTACGATCACCGCGGCAACCGACAAGGAGGAGGGTGCCAACTACTCCGCACTTGTGGATTCGGAGATCGTCATCAGCGGCGTGGCGGCTCCGCTGGTCAATTTGAGGCGCCAGATGACGGGGGCACGTCTTCTATTTCCAGGAATGAAGACCATCACTGTCACGGAGCCTGCGCCGCCGGATCCGTTCCTGCTGCCGGTGCAATCCCTCAGCAGCCTGCTGCAATACTCGCCGCAGGGCGACAGTCCGCATCGGATTCATGTCCGCGGCCGAGTCACGCTTTGGTGGCCCGGACAAACCGTGTGTATCGTGGACGAGACCGCCGGGCTCTGTATCGAGACCACCGATCGCACTGTACTCAACGAGGGGGACCTGATCGACGTAGCCGGTTTTCCGGGGCGGAAAGACTACCTTCCGAGTATCACCGCTGCGATGCTGAAACCGGCCGGGAGCGGCGGATCGGTGACGCCGGTCGGAATATCGGCGGCGAGCGCTCTTGACACCGGCCAAAAGGATTCTGGCACGGTTTCGCAGGCAGCACATATCGAAATTTCCGCGGCCAACGCCTTCGCGACTGACCGCAACGGAGAACTTATCCGCATCGAAGGCACGCTGGTCGGCAAGAATCGAGGGTTGAATGGTTCCACCTTACTTCTGTCGTCCGGAGGGATCGTCTTTCCCGCCATCTTGCCGCCAGATGCGATTGGAAATGAAAAACAACTTGAATCCTCATGGGCGGACGGAAGCAGGG
>PLST01000056.1:3579-11622 GCA_003164255.1 Acidobacteriaceae bacterium
CTTGCTTACGTGGAGCAACGACGCGGCCGCATCCTGGAAAGCATCAATTCTTCCGAACCCCTGGCTGAAATCCTAGAGCGGATTACTCAGCTGGTTTCACTACGGCTCAACGGCGCTGCCTGCTGGTGCCAGGTCGCGGACGGAGCCATGCTGGGCAACCGTCCGCCGAGCCTCGCTTCCGCGTCGCTGCGCACTGTCGAACACCCCATCGCCACCCGCTCCGGCCCCACGCTGGGTGCGATCTACGCCGCCATCCATGCGCGAACCAGGCCTACTGCCGCAGAAAAGCATGCTCTGGCCATGGCCGCGGAATTGGCCACTTTGGCCATTGAAACCTCGCATCTCCACTCCGATCTCGTGCACCGCTCCGAATTCGATCTGCTCACCGATGTACAGAATCGCTTCGTCCTGGAGAAGACGCTTGACGAGATGATTCAAGCGGCCCGCCAATCCGCCGGCATCTTCGGCCTGATCTATATCGACCTCAATGAATTCAAGCAGGTCAATGACGTGTATGGGCATCAGGCCGGAGACTTCTATCTGCAAGAATTGACGCGGCGCATGAAGCGCCATCTGCGCCCCGGCGACACACTGGCGCGCCTAGGCGGAGATGAGTTCGCAGTGCTGGTTTCCGACGTGCACTGTCGCGCCGGAGTCGAGGAGATCGCCGCGCGGCTGGAATGCTGTTTCGGCGATCCTTTCATTGGAGAGAACTACGTGCTGCATGGCTCGGCCAGCATCGGCATCGCTCTCTATCCTGACGACGCCAGCACCGCCGACAGCCTGCTTCGTGCGGCAGATGCCGCCATGTATGTTGCCAAGAACACCCGGCTGGGCAAAACCCGCGCGCCGGACAGTCAGCCGGAAGGCCAACTCGCGCCTAATGACCATCCTTAAGCTCGTGACGTTCCCTGCTCGTAATTCCTTGGCCCTGCCACATTTCCTCACCCCGCGTTAATTGTTCTCCACCCGCCTGGCGGGTGGCTCGCATCCCAGGAACCTCACCCAACGGCGATCCGGGGGTGCCCCAGGTCTCGCCCGCCGCGGCGGGAGACCTGGGATCGCGCGAACCCCCTCAGCCACGGATTACTCCCCGGAAACGCCGTAGGCAACGTTGATCCACGCCAATGGTAGGTCGCGAGATTCCAGTCGCAATGCCGACTTGCAGGGACTAATCGTGTCCTCCAGCGATGATTCGCTCATTGTGCGCCAGTGCTGTTCAAGGCGAATTCAGGTGGCCGCTCGAAACTCAGCTGAAGCTTAACGATCGGTCTGACTCACAAACCGATATGGGTGTTCTTGAAACCACGGTAGATCCAGCAATTGCTGCGTAGGAAATCCACTCAAAAAGAAAAAATCTGCCCGGCACCGATGAGTTTTGGGGCTCCCGCCTGTTTTACCCAGTAGAGAGGTAAGATCGGGCCGGCCAAGGTCAGCCCCAAAAGGAGATCATCATGAACATCGCACTGAAAACAGTTTTGATTACCGGGACGAATCGCGGTATCGGCCGTGCACTTGTTGAAGAGGCCCTCCGGCTCGGAGCTAGGAGGGTGTACGCAGGAACTCGCGGATCGTTCGACATCTCCGACGAGCGTGTAACGCCGCTGATGCTCGACGTGACCAGCGCCGAGCAGATTGAGAAGGCGGTCAGGCAGGTCGGTAGCCTCGACGTCCTCATCAACAACTCCGGAATCGCTCCCTATGACGATCTGAGTGATCCGGCTGTCATCGAGCAAACCCTCGCCGTCAATTTCTTTGGCATGTACAAGGTTTCGCGGGCATTTCTGCCGATGCTGAAGCGCTCCAAAGGAGCTCTCGTCAACAACCTTTCGTTGATGGCGCTCGCTCCGTTGCCGCTTACGCCCAGCTACGCGATTTCGAAAGCGGCCGCGTTAAGCATGACGCAGTCCCTGATGGCGCTACTGGCAAGTGAGGGAGTGACGGTCCACGGAGTCTTCCTTGGTCCGGTCGACACCGACATGACTCGCGGCTTCGAGATCCCAAAGGCTTCGCCCGAGTCGGTCGCGCAAGGCATCTTCATCGGTCTGGAGAACGGTGAAGAGGACATCTTCCCAGACCCGGCATCGCAATCCATCGCCGGCGGCTGGCGCACCGGTGTCGCCAAGGAGTTTGAGAAGCAATACGCAGGCTTCGTGCCGCAAACTGCGGCGGCTCTCTAAGGAGCGCGGCACACCACGGAATACCCACTGTCAACAAAAGAGAGGATGGAGGTACAGATCATGAAGAAAGATGGTTTCACAACTTCGTTTACGGTTGACCAATCTCCCGAAGAAGTCTTCAAGGCTGTCAACAACGTTCGCGGCTGGTGGTCAGGAGAAATCGACGGCGATACCGGCAAGCTCGGCACCGAATTCACATATCGCTACCACAACATGCACATGTCCAAACAGCAGATCATGGAATTCGTTCCCGGCAAGAAGGTTGTGTGGCATGTTACGAATGCCGAACTGACCTTTGTCAAAGACAAGACCGAGTGGCTCGGGACTGACATTGTGTTTGAGATTGCCAGGAAAGGCGGCAAGACCGAACTCCGCTTTACGCATGTGGGACTGGTCCCTGCATTCGAGTGCTTTGGCGGCTGCTCGGGCGCATGGGGCGCGCTCGTCGAAGGCAATCTTCGCAATCTCATCACAACCGGCAGGAATCAGCCTGACGTATTCGCGTAAGTCAGCGAAGAGACAACTCACGCGTGCATGCCCCGGCGTAAGGTAATCACTCAACTGAATTTCCGAATCTTGAATTCTCAATACGAGGGAGGAACCATGTCGAATCAAAACTACAGCGCAACCATTTCGGTCGATCAGTCACCAAAAGAAGCATTCGAGGCCATCCGGAACGTACGCGGATGGTGGTCCGAAGAGATTGAAGGCAGCACCGCCAAGGTGGGCGACGAGTTCAGGTACCACTACCAGAACCTCCACACATGCACCATGAAGCTCGTGGAACTCGTGCCCGACAAGCGTGTGGCGTGGCTCGTCACTGACAACTACTTCAACTTCACTGAGGACAAGACTGAGTGGAAGGGCACCAAGGTTGTTTTCGATATCTCAGGGAAAGGCGATCAAACGGAGATACACTTCACGCACGAGGGCCTGGTCCCCGCCTACGAGTGTTTCAATGTCTGCTCCGACGCTTGGGGCAGATACATCCGTGGCAGCTTGAAGAGCCTGATCGCGACCGGCAAGGGATCCCCCAACCAAAAAGAAAGTGTGGAAACGGTTTAGAGTGCTCCGACGGAACCTTTTATCGAGCGTCAAACGGAAAATGAAGGACACCCAAAAGTAGGAGACAAAATCAATGATCTGCCCAGTATGCATCGCAAGCACAGCAGCAGTGGTCGCCGGTGCCGGATCCTCGGGGGGAGTTCTGGCGGTGTGCATCGGCAAATTCACAAGGTTCTTCAGAGCGAATCGCTTCGGTCTGTTTCAGAAAGAAAAGGGGAACTAAGATGGCAACCGACAAGGAGAGAGACATGGAAAAGGGAAAGGAGCATCTCGCGATGAAGACACCCCCGATTGTGTCGCAGCAGGAGTGGGAGGCTGCGCGGCAACAGCTGCTCGTGAAAGAGAAGGCCCTGATGCACGCCCGTGACGCGATGGCCGCCGAACGCCGGCGCATGCCGTGGATGGCGATTGAGAAGCAGTATGAGTTCGACGGACCAAAGGGCAAAGTAAGCCTGCTCGATCTGTTCGAGGGCCGCCGTCAGTTGATCATCTACCGCGCCTTCTTCGAGCCTGGGGTGTTCGGCTGGCCGGAGCATGCCTGCCGCGGCTGCTCCCTGGGCGCAGATCAGGTTGCTCACCTGGCCCATCTGAACGCCCGCGACACCACGCTCGCCTACGCCTCGCGCGCACCACAGGCGGACATCGCGCGCCTGAAGGCGCGAATGGGCTGGGAGATGCCCTGGTACACCATGACCGACAGCTTCGACGTGGACTTCGGCGTGGACCAGTGGCACGGCCACAATGCATTCATCCGCGACGGCGACAAGGTGTTCCGCACATACGTCATCAACAGTCGCGGCGACGAGGCGATGGGGACCACCTGGAGCTACCTCGATATGACGGCGCTTGGCCGTCAGGAGGCCTGGGAGGATTCACCGGAGGGCTACCCGCAGACCCCGCCGTACAAGTGGTGGAACTGGCACGACAACTACAACGCCGAGACCGCGCCCCACCCGCTGTGGGTCGATATCCTTACTGATCCCGAGGGAGCCGCAGCCCGTCGGCGCGAAGCAGAGGCGAAAGCGTGCAAATGCGAATGAGCGCGCCATCTCCAACCTCGGCGCTACCCCGCTAGAGGCGCCGATCCGATGGCGCTGTCACCCGAAGCGGAGTTGTCGATCCGGAAAGCACATCCACTTCGTGGGAGAACACGACGCATGATTCTCTCTCAAGCGTCGCGAGGCGCGCGTAGCTACGCGAGTGGAAGGAGGACGAGATGGCTTCGTTGTGCGGCAAGAAAATGGTCGTCATCGGCGGCAGCCGCGGCATCGGCCGCCGCATCGTCGAGGCGGGCATTCGCAACGGGGCGCAGGTCCTCGCGGTGGCTCGACAACAAGCGCCGCTCCAGCAACTCGCCCTCGAGGTCCCCGGAGTCGAAACCCTCGCGCTTGATGCAAGGGAAGAAAATGCGCCTTGGAAAGTTTTCGGCGTCCTCACCCCCGACGTCCTCATCCTCGGTGGCGGAGTTTTTCCGCCAGCCGCACCGATCTACGAGCAAAGCTGGCAGCAGTTCTCCACGAACTGGGAGAACGACGTCAGAATTGCATTCAACTTCTCCAAGGCGGCGCTCAAGCGTCCTCTCCCTGCAGGTGCTTCGGTGGTGCTTATGTCCAGTTGCGCCGCCCTCGGAGGTTCGCCGCTTTCCGGTGGCTATGCCGGAGCCAAGCGAACCCAGATGTTCATCGCAAACTACAGCCAGAAAGAGTCCGATCGCCTCGGCCTCGGATTGCGATTCATGGCCATTGCACCGCGCATCATTCCGGACACGGAGTTCGGCAAGCATGCGATCGCGGGCTACTCCCGCTATCTTGGAATTTCCGCCGCGGACTTCGTCCAGAGCATGGTTGCGCCGCCGACCTCATGCGTTGTCGCCACGGCGGTCATCGAGTTGGTTGCGTACCCGGATCGCTCCCTGGGAGATGTGTTCATCGTCTCCGGCAAGGGCCTGGAAGCCATTCCAGCACGAGACACATCTTAAGTTCGAATCAGCAGCTTCGAAACCGTGGGCCACAATTGTGGGAAGATAAATGCGGAGCGGTTGCGGGCCACCAGATGCGCAAGCTTATTGCCCATCTCGCACTGAGGGAACCTGGGCCGCCGAATCGACCCGCAAGAACGGCGAGTTCGGGCCCCAGGTTCTCGGAATAGGCACCCATGCGTCGAATCTGCTTTGCATTCATTACAGCCGCGATTGTTTTCTGTTCGATTGTTGCTGTGGCTTTCTTTCGTGACCTGGCGAATGCTCGCGAACGCCTCGCTGGCCGCAGTTCGACTATCGAGACCTCATTCGGCTCGATGGAATACGCCGAAGCGGGGCAGGGCGAGCCGGTCCTGGTAATCCACGGCGCTGGTGGCGGCTTCGATCAAGCCCTTGACATGACCGGCACACTGGCCGGAGACGAATATCGGCTTATCGCTCCGTCGCGCTTTGGCTATCTCCGATCAGCCATGCCTCTGAATGCCACGACAGAGATGCAGGCAGATGCATACAGCCAACTTCTCGACCACTTGGGCCTTGGCAAAGTAGACGTTGTTGGCATCTCTGCCGGCGCCTGGTCGGCCATGCAATTCGCTATTCGTCATCCTCAACGCTGCAGGGCGTTGGTGCTCCTCGTGCCCGCCAATTACCTACCGCCAGGGTCGTCAATCCACGGCGGCCCCGTCGTAAAGGCGATTTTCAACTCCGATTTCGTCGCCTGGGCAGCCGTGAAGCTAATGCCGGTCATCCCTGGAGGAATGACACGGATGATGCTTGGCACCGATCCTGCAGTTTTGCACGCTGCTTCCCCGAGCGAGACAGCACGTATTCGGCAGATTCTGGACCACCTTTTACCGGTCAGTTTGCGCATCAAAGGAATGAACTTCGACGTCACGACCGCTGCCGCGAACGAACCCTATGCTGTTGGGAAGATCGACAGTCCGGTGCTCACAATCAGCGCCGAAGACGACAGATTTGGTACTACAAGCCGTGCGAAGTATATTGCCGCCAGCGTGCCACACGGCAGAACGATTATTTATCCAACGGGCGGTCATGCTCTGGTTGGGCATTATGAGGATGCTCTACGCGAGAGTATCTCATTCCTCAGGTCCGTCCAGAAGGCCGAGTGATAATCGTCTGTGTGCCGCATCAGACGACAAAACAATTGCGGCGAACGCGAAACCGCAGTTGTACACAGGCAGAGCACGTAGACGAGTCATTGTTCGTTCCGGAAACAAGCTTGAGTTAGAATTAATAGCAATGGCGACGGCGCAACCATCCCGTCATGAGCATGGGGAGCAGGCGTTTGAACGGCTCGCCGAGCCGTTCCGCCGCGAAATCAAACTGCATTGTTACCGCATGCTCGGCTCCCTGCACGAGGCTGACGATCTTGTGCAGGAGACTTATCTGCGTGCCTGGCGCAGCTTTTCGAGCTTCGAGGCCGGCGGCTCCGATGAGCGCGGAGCTTTTCGCGCCTGGCTTTACCGCATCGCCACCAACGCCTGCCTTAATGCGCTCGAAGGCCGCAAGCACCAGCAGCGATACCTGCCCGACCAGCTTGGCCCCGCGGGTCCACCGAAGCTGGAAGGTGGTCCTGCGCTCGACGTGCCGTGGCTTGAACCGTATCCGGACTTGAATCTTGAAGGCTTCGCCGACGCCCGGCCAGGTCCTGAGGCGCGTTACACTGCGCGGGAGTCTGTGCAGCTCGCGTTTGTCGCCGCCATTCAGCAGTTGCCGCCGCGCCAGCGCGCTGCGCTTATGCTCTGCGATGTCCTCGGCTGGGCGTCTGCTGAAGCAGCAACTCTGCTGGGCGGTTCCACCGCATCCATCAACAGTGCATTGCAGCGAGCGCGCGAGACGCTCTCGCATCGCTACTCCGATCACCGGCCACCGCTTGAATCGCAACCAACTCCCGCGCAGCAAGAGCTCCTCGGCCGCTATCTGCGGGCTTGGGAAGGACACGATGTGGACGGCTTCGTGTCTGTACTCAAGGAAGATGCAACCGCCGTCATGCCGCCGTGGCTGCAGTGGTTTATCGGGCGCGAGACCATCGGGACATTCTTTGCGGCGGCATGGAAAACCTGTGCCGGGCTCCATTTGGTGCCGACATCCGCGAACGGACAGCCCGCATTTGCCATTTATGAGTTCTCCGACGCAGACAAACGCTGGAATGCGCACTCCATCCACGTACTCACGCTTGAGAACGATTCGATTTCTGCGATGACTCTGTTTTTAGATTCCAACCTCTTTCACGACTTCGGGCTACCGCAGTTCCTGCCGGAGGTCGCGAACTCTGGATTGCGAAACCTCTCGCACAACTCGTAAGCTGCCGCTCCGTTACGCAATGTTCAAGCGCATAGGATTCGGCTGCAATTTTACAGACAAACCCTCATTCCAATTCTCCACTAGTGCTCACTGGCCAGAGCGCTCATTGAGCGCTTCCTCAGGCTGCCGACTTCGATTACCCCCGGGAAACGCCGTAGGAATGAGTGATCATTCGAACGATTATCTTCTGAAGGTGGCTTCTCAATGCCCGTTTCTGAACCCACACCTTTTGACACGGCCGGATCGTAGAGGTCCGGCCGTTTGTTTTGTTGAGGCTGGCGGGTGGGTTTTTGGACCCTTTTGTCACAGGTCGTAATGGCCGGGTTCTGGCAGTCTTATCGAGCGCTTCAAGCCCTTGTGTCTGGGGCGGGAGCTTTCGAAGCACTCGTTGCACAGTAGCCGTTGAGACGCGGTGGCCTTTGGCGATCTGACGGATACTCTGGCCATGCTGACGGTCTCGTTGGATGGCGAGGTTATCCAGGACCAACGGATTTC
>PLST01000278.1:0-497 GCA_003164255.1 Acidobacteriaceae bacterium
GTGGGACCAAGAATCTGTTGTTGATCCTCTGCTGCGCCGACAGATTTCAGTGCGCCGGGCAAAGCCAGCAGTCCCACCAGGGCATCGCGTCTGGTTATCATCTGTTCCTCTCTTTACGAAAGCATGTAAGGCGAGCGTTGCGGGCGGCTCAGCATGCTGTTCGCCTCGTCGTCGTTGTTGAAGCGTTCCTTCACGGGATCCCAGTAGAGCTTGCGCTTGAGCACCATGGCCATGTCGTGGATGAGGCAAGTGGAGCAGGCGCGGTGGCCCATCTCTACCGGCGAGATCGGCTCCTTGCGGCTGATGATGCACTCCAGCCAGTTGCCGTGTTGTTCCTTGCTTTCGTACAGGTGAATTTCGTCAGGACCGATGACCGACTTGATGATGGCCGGATCGCTCGCAGCCAGGGCTGTGGCGTCGTTCAATTTGGCCACCGGATCGCTCTTGGTCACCTGCTCGTTGCCGCGCGAGACGAAGATCCATCCCTTGCTACCGTA
>PLST01000278.1:590-8074 GCA_003164255.1 Acidobacteriaceae bacterium
CGCAGCCATCCGGGTCGGTCGTAACCCGTTTGAGGATGCACGCGGTCCACGGTGTAGTACTTGTAGGGCGTTTCGCCCAGCCACATTTCGTAGTTGAACCAATCGGGAGCGGGCATGGGCGTTTTGTCTCCACCTGCCGGATCACCGGGCAAGCCTACCTCAACCCGCTGCAAGTCGCCGATGCGCCCATTGCGCACCAGTTCGGCAGCGTAGCGGAATTGCACGGTCGAACGCTGCTGGCTGCCGATCTGCAGGATGCGCCCTGAAGCCTGGACGGCATTGCTGAGTGCGCGGCCTTCAGCAATGGTGAGCGAAGCCGGCTTTTGGAGGTAGACATCCTTGCCGGCGCGGACAGCGTCAACGCCGATGAGAGCGTGCCAGTGGTCCGGAGTGCTGACCACCACCGCATCGATATCCTTGTTGGCCAGCAGTTCGTGGTAGTTTGCGTAGCCGGTCACTCCGTCGTAGGGCGCACCTGTCTTTTTTGCGTAGAAGTCGTTGATGAGCTTCTTGCCGTCTTCTACGCGGTGCGCATCCAGATCGCACACCGCCATGATTTTTGCGCGGTCATAAGGCAACAGCATCGCCATATCGTGACCGCGCGAGATGCGCCCTGCGCCGATGCAGCCGATGTTGATGCGCTTGCTGGGCGCATACTGCCCGAACACTGAAGACGGCACGATTGCCGGAAATCCCATGGCGGCCACTGCGCCCAGCCCCGTCTTCAAGAAACCGCGCCGTGAAACCCTATTTTTCACCATTTCGCTCAAGGTCCTCTCTTCCCGCACGAGAATTCTAAGCCCTCAACGTGAGCACTTGACAGCCTTACCCGGAGCTTCGGACTTCGCACGAAGAAATGCGAGCCAGACATCGAATGCGGATTTAGTACTCAACGCGAACTTTATATCACATGGAGACGCTGAGCAACCCGACCGTATGCAACTGAATTATCTGATTTTGGCCAACTTTGAAAGGAGAGCCCGTTCGATCGGTCTGTACTTTTCTAGTTCGAATCGCGTATAAACAACCCAAAAGCCGCTTTATTTCCGATGTGTTCTTTTTCGGTAGTGGGAGCGTAAATTTCAATGCGCTATGCGCCAGCGGGTTGTTCACAAGCCCGCAGAGAGCTTCAAGGATGAGCCAAAACCTTTTTGATTTGACCGGAAGCGTAGCCGTCGTCATCGGCGGCACCACTGGACTGGGCCATGCCATCGCCCTCGGTCTCGCGAATGCAGGGGCAGACGTGGTGCCCAGCGCTCGCAGAATAAAGGAAGTGGAACAAACGGCCACAGAGATTGAGGCCCTGGGCCGGCGTTCTCTGCGTATTACGAGCGATGTACTCAACCGCGCGTCTCTGCAGGCTCTGCACGATGCAACTGTTGAAGCATTTGGGAAAGTCGACATTCTTGTGAACGCGGCAGGCACCACCTCAAAGTCGCCCACGCTTGAGGTTGCCGAGTCGGATTGGTTGCGCATTATCGACACCAACCTCACCGGCACTCTGCGCGCCTGCCAGATCTTCGCGCCCACCATGGTCAAGGCCGGCTACGGTCGAATCATCAACCTTGCTTCGCTCAGTTCGTTCGTGGGATTCTCGGGAGTCGCTGCCTACTCCGCCAGCAAGGCCGCTGTGGCTTCACTCACCAAGGTGCTCGCCATTGAACTGGCTGACAGCGGAGTCAACGTAAACGCGATTGCGCCGGGCGTATTTCCTACGCCGCTGAACGCCAAGCTCGTGCAGGGCACGGCGCGCGGCGAAGAACTGTTGTTGCGCACACCCATGGGCCGTTTTGGCAAGGCGCATGAACTAGCGGGACCAGCGATCTTTCTATCGTCTCAGGCGGCGTCGTTTGTTACGGGAGAAGTGATTGCGGTTGACGGTGGATTCCTGGCCAGCGGCGTCAACCAGTAGCCCCCGGCCTCTCTAGAGGGCGACTGGGAGGATCTTCACTTTTCGCGCCTCGGCGCACGATGTGTAGATGCTTTTGACAAGTTCGAGTGCGTGGTACCCCTCTACGCCCGAACTCGATGGGGCGCGGCCTGACTTGCAGGCCTCTCCGAATTCGGAGAGTTGACGTTCGAACGGCACAGTCGAAATCGCCATCGGATCAGACGCCCCCGACTTTGCAAGCTGCGCCACCGGAGCCGGCTCGCCCGAGTCGTTCCGCACGTCCCACGTGGTCAACTGCTCTCCGGTGATGATCGCGCTGCCCTTGGTTCCGTGAATCTCCACGCGCTCGGGATAACCTGGCCAAAGGGCGGTTGCCGCCTGGATGACACCGGTTGCGCCCGAGACGTAACGCATCACAGCGCACACGCAATCCTCCGACTCGATCTTGTGGGTTGCGGCAAGCTGCCAGTAGCCAAACACTTCGTCCACAGCGCCGACGAGGTATAGCAGCACATCCACCTGGTGAATGGCCTGGCTGATGAGCGCGCCGCCGCCTTCGCCAAGCCAGCTTCCTTTGACTGGGCGGGCGTAATACTCGTCGGTGCGATGCCACTTCACATAGGTATCTGCCTCGAGAATTCTGCCGAGCCGCTCCTCGGCCAGGGCCTTCTTGAGGAAGAGCACCGAATCGTCAAAGCGATGCTGGCTCACCACGCCTAATTGAATGCCCGCCGCGCGCGCGGTCGAAATCATCTTTGCGGCAGTTTCAAGATCGACCGCCATGGGTTTTTGCACCAATACGTGCTTTCCATTTTTTGCGCAGAGTTCAACCGCGGCCAACCGGTAGGCAGGAAAGGTGCAAACATCCGCGTAGTCCACGTTGGCATGGCTGCAGAGTTCTTCGGGGGTTCGAACGAACTCCGCACCCGCGGCCTCGGCAAACTTGTGCCCGCGCTCTTCGGTTCTATCAGTGCAAACCGTTACGTGGTAGCCGATATTTTTGTAGGCCTGCAGGTGCTTCGAGGCGATGGCGCCCGTACCGATGATTCCGACTCTCATTTGTGATGCCGCTCCTGACTCAGTGATCGTGGGTCAATCAATGATATTAAAGCTCGCTTGGAGTGTTTAAAGTCGTCGATCAAGAGTGGCCGATTGAGCACGACTGCTGGTGACCGCCCAATCCCAAAGGATCTTGATGTCAATTCACAGGAAGTAACGAAAGAATCCGGCTCACGACCGAGCAATACCAATGCAGGTAGAATGATCGACGGCGGCTTACCCTTCATAGGAACGCGCGATTTTTTGAGGCGGGACAGACCGCATTCGACAGACTCTGCACACAGAGGAGTATCTTTGCCACACCAGCCTCGCAAATCGAGCCTTCGCTGGGTCGTTTGTGCCCTTCTGTTCCTCGTTACGACCGTCAACTACATGGACCGGTCGGCCCTTGGCCTGGTTGAGCCCATCCTCAAGCACCTTCTTGGCGGTGATGTCGATGTCGCGCTCTACAACCGGCACTATAGCAACATCGTTACCTGCTTCATTGTTGCCTACGGACTTGGCTCGCTGATTGCCGGCCGCGTGATCGACCGCGTCGGAACAAAGATGGGCCTCGCCCTCTCCATCACTTTTTGGGCCGCGGCTTCAATTGGGCATGCATTCGCGCGCACCGTCATGGGCTTTGGCATTGCTCGCTTCGCGCTTGGATTGGGAGAGGCAGGCAACTTTCCCGCAGCGCTCAAGGCCACCGCTGACTGGTTTCCGCCTGAGGAGCGCGCGCTTGCCACGGGGATCTTCAACTCAGGCACCAGCTTCGCTTCGCTCCTTGGGCCGCTGCTGATTCCCTTCGTAGCTCTCCGCTTCGGATGGCAGGCGGCATTCTTCACCACGGGCGGATTCAGTCTGCTGTGGCTCACGTGCTGGCTCCTGTTTCCTTACAACCGCTTGCAGTTGAAGTACGGCCAATCTTCCGTAACTTCAACGCAATTGCAACAGGCGCCTGCGATGGCAACCTTCGGATCGCTCCTCAAGGCGCGCGGCACCTGGTCATTCGCGCTGTCAAAAGCCGCCACCGATCCAGTCTGGTGGTTTTATCTCTACTGGCTGCCCAAATTCTTCCACGAGCGTTTTCAGATCAACATGAGTCAGATCGGATTGCCGATCATCATTGTGTACGTGGGCGCCACTGTGGGCAGCATCGGTGGTGGATGGCTCGCTGAGGTTGCGATGCGGCGCGGCCAGTCGCTTCGATCGGCTCGACGATTCGCAATGATGTTCTGCGCATGCTGCGCTCTCGGCGTGATCCTTGTGCCATTTGTGCATCTCCTTTGGCAGGCGATTGCGCTTTTGTGCATGGCTACGGCAGCGCACCAGGGCTTTTCGTCGAACCTGCTTTCTACGCCATCAGACAACTTCCCATCCGGGTCGGTGGCAACTGTGGCCGGCATCGGCGCGGCGGTGAGCTCGATCGCGAGCGGCCTGGCAATCACGCTCGTAGGCGTTTTGTGGACCCATTACTCCCTGCTCATCTTCTTCATTGCCGGCTTTGCCTACCTGTTTACGATGGTGGCTTTTCAACGCAAGGTTTCCGGTTCGGCGGCTGACGGAACTGCAGGAGAGCAATCAGTGTGACCGGGCTTGAGCCGGAGAGCTGGATGTGTTTGAGCGTTGTGAGGGATTTGTTCGAGGGGACGCGGCCGTCTCTCTGCGCGAGGGACGCCGAAGGCTATTTACGCGATGCAGTCGCGAGCCGGTCACCCCGTCGACCCGATGCTTGATCGAGCGGCTCAATTTCCTCCCGGGTGAAAAGAACCTTGTGTAGCACCAGCGCTGCTGCGCCGCGCAACCGGGCCGCATCGCCATCCATTGCGGCGACAATGCGCGGCCTGTGCGAGGTGAACGACTTTGCGATGATCTCGCTTTCGAGAATCGGACAGATGCGCGACCAAAGAGCCGTGCAATCCCCCACAATAATCACAAGCTCAGGGGCGAGCCCAGCCACCAATATGGTTAATCCGCGCGCCAGGCAGGTTGCCATCTTGTCAATCGAACGCAGCGCCCGGATGTCTCCGCCGATCGCCAGGTCCAGCACTTCCTTGAATGTGCCGACCGAGGTCTCAGGCGCAAGTTCCCGATAGTAGCGAAGTGCAGCACGGTTTGATGCGAAGGTCTCCCAGCAGCCCGAGTTGCCGCAGCCGCATACCGGGCCCGAGTGTTCCAGCGGCATGTGTCCAAATTCGCCCGCCATATCGTCTTTGCCGCGCGCCATTCGCCCATCCACCAGCAGGCCGGTGCCGAGCCCATCCGACACGCTGACAACGATCACGTTTGAGGCTTCGCCATGATCGCCAAACCAGCGTTCGGCAAGCAGGCAAGCGTTGGCCGCGTTTTCCAGCTCGATGGGGCTCTCAAGCACCCGCTGCAACTCGCTGTGAAGATCCACCTGCGTCCACGAGACGTTTGGGGCAAAGAGCACATGGTGGGTTTTCTGCTCCACGCGCCCTGAAACGCTCACGCCCACTCCGGCGAAGGAGCGCTCTCTGAAGGTGTCCTGAAGCGTACGTGCGGCCTCGGCAATCTTCATGACGGCCTGCCTCACCTCAGCCTTCGAATCTCTATGCGCCGAGAGAGGAACCGTTTCGCGGATCAGAAAGCGGCCATTGATGTCGACCACGGCCAGGCTTGCGTTCCCTGGCCGCAGGTCGATGGCCAGGGTCACATGCCGGTCGTTCAGCGTGAGAAAGGTCGGTCTTCGACCGCGCGGCAGACGGCCCAACGTGCCGGGCAGCACCCAGCCTTCGTCAATTAACAGGCCAATGATCACCGAGACGGTGCTCGGTTGCAGCCCGGTCAAACGCGCCAGATCCGCGCGGCTTACCGGCTGGTGCCGATGAATGGCATGCAGAACAAAGTCTCGATTGATTTCACGCGCTGTTTCGCTCGATGCGACACCGCGGCGCTGTCGGTTCGGCTTATCCTTCAAGTTCGTTTTCGTAGGCATTTCTGACCAGGCAATCATCATATGGGGGCAACCGCATGATAGGGAAGAGATACATCACCGCCGAAACCAGTGAGACGAATCAAGTTGCAGCAAGTCGTTTCAGGACCGCTCGACTTGGCCCTGACTCGCCGAGTGGCTTCAATCCAGGCTAACTTCAGGGTCTGAGGGCGGGCGAATGAACCTGACCCCGTTGCAAGGTGATTCGGCTGACTGTCCTTATCTCGAGGTATTCGCGGCCTTCCAAAGCAGACCCTAGAGAAAAGTACCGGGTGCGCCGATAAGACACCTGAGAGTCGTATGGGTGAGCTCCGGTATCTTCGTGAATCAGCGATTCGGACGACAGTGGAGTGCGACGCGACCGCCGAAGACCGGTTGCTCATGCACGCCAGCGGCGAAACGTGTGTATTCTGTGCCTATAACGAGACACGCGGTAAATTGCTCGGAGTTGAAGTTGAAGTGGCCGACTTCTCTCCTTCCAGCCTTGAATCCCGCCTGCCCGCCCTGACGCCGCAATCGGGAATAGCGCTATGGATTGTTCCATTCCGGGGGATCTCCCCGGCCAACATTCATGTCCCGCTCGATCTTCTTTATCTTGACAGCAATCACATCGTCCTTGATGTAGTTGAGTTCTTTCCCATCGGCCGCGTCTCCGAATCAAGCAGGCCGGCAGCAAGCGTGCTTGCTCTGCCCGCCGACTCGGTCGCTGACCTTGGCATTCACCCAGGCGACCAATTGATTCTCTCCCCCCCAGAGGAGATGAAGCGGCGATTGCGCGATTTGTCGAACGCTGAAGCGGGCGATCGGGGTCCGCGGACCTCGCCTTCCGTAACAACTGACCGGGCAGTGCCTTCGCGTGGCCCCTCGGTCGCTGCGCATCCGCTACCAACGGGGCGAAAAGAGTTGGAGCCCAGGAAAAGCTGGTTGCAGCGTTTGTTCAGTCGCGGGCCGCGTGAACTGCGAAATGCCACGCGCGAGCCGATCTCCGGCATCGTTGCCTATTTCTTTACTGGTGGCGGCCCGGCGGCACATTTGATTCGGGATATCAGCGCTCATGGCATTTATATCTTGACTGAGGAGCGCTGGTACCTGGGAACGGTGATCCGAGTTACAATCACCGACCGGCAGGAGCCCGCTGCCCAACATTCAATCACAGTGAATGCCAAGGTAGTTCGTTGGGGCAACGACGGTGTCGGCCTCGAGTTCGTCCTTACGGAAGACAACAATCGGCGCGGCGGACGCTCAGTGGCTGATGAGCAATTCGGAAGCGTGAGCAGAGCAATGGTCAAGCAGTTTCTTGGGCGGGTAAAGACCACCAAAACCTGAAATCCAGCGACGCAATTCACGACACTGAAGGCTGACATCGAACGCCACGACTTCCGGTGTGTACTCCGGCACCTGCCCCCCTCCCTTGCCCGAATTCCGTGACACGCACCCAAGATTCGCGGTACCCTCCTATATGCGCGCTGAACGCAGTTGAAGGAGCAACCGAACCCCGCCATGCCCATCCAAACCACCACCAACATCTGGCACAACGGCACTCTCATTCCCTGGGAGAAGGCCACTCCCCACGTCATGAGCCACGTCGTTCACTAT
>PLST01000360.1 GCA_003164255.1 Acidobacteriaceae bacterium
TCTCACTCCCAGTGGGCGCGGGCGTCGCCGCCGGGGCCTAGATCGACGATGAGCGTGGAGAGCTTGCAGGTGTTGATGCTGGAGAACTGGTAGAGATTCTCCTTCTGCAGCTTGTAGGGCGCGTCGTTGACGGAGAACTGCAGGAGAAGCTCGCCGGACGGGGCGCTGAAGCTGGCCACGCCGTCCTTGAGGTCGGTTGACTCGTCGAGTCCGTTGGCGAGGAGCACGTAGGCGTGCGAGGCGGCGTGCTTGTAGCTATAAGTGATGCGGACATTGATGGGGCAGGAAGCCGCAGCCCCCGAGGCGACCGCTGAGACGAGCGCGGACTGGGACGCGGGCGCCGGCGTCGCCGGCGAGAGGCCGGCGAGCTTGGCTTCGAGGGTCTGGCGGATGGATGAGGCCAGTTGAGCCGTGGCCTTGCCGAGCGGCTGCTTTTCAAAATCGCGCGAGGGCACGCCGGTGTACACACCTTTGAGGCGGCCTCCAAAACGGGTCTCCGATTGCTGCTGGATGATGACCTGGCCGTAGTCCATCAGCGTTTTGTGTGAATCGATGGCGGTGTTGACAGACCAGGATGCCACGGTATCGCCGGAGCGGGCGTTGAGGAGCTCCAGATCCACAGGAATGATCCAGTGCTCTTTGGAGGGGTTGATGACGGGCTTGAGCGTAGCTACAAGGAGCAGGCTGATTTCGGGGCGGTCCTGCACGTACTCGACCAGCCAGCTGGTATCGAGCGGCGAGTAAACGCCGCCGGGACTGAGCAGGGAAGGCTGAGCGGAGTGGCTGCCGAGCAGATTCTGATAGACAAACAGCGTGAGGTGCTGGGCAACGGTGGGCCCGAACTCCTCGCCGCCGCCATCGAAGACCGGGGCAATGCCGACGGCGATTTTCTGAGCTCCAGCTGCGACACCGATGGTGGAAGCGAGAAGAAGAGCAAGAAATCTGAAACGTGCGTTCGTCATTTTGCGATGGTCTTCTTTGGTGACTTGGATTTGCCGGCAGGCGCCGCTGCCGACGCCTGCTGAGCGTCAGCGTTGGGCTGGGGTGTGTTTGTGCTGGTGGCGACTGCGATCACCTCAGGGCCTGTGAGGGCGGTGGCGGACCCTGAGGTGCTGGTGCGCAGGGGTTCGACGTTCCTGGTGGAGATGACCTCGGCAGGAGCCGCATACCAATTGGGCTCGCCGACCAGATTGAGGTAGTCGTAGAGGACGGCCATGTTGTTGGGCAGGAATCCACCGTGCTGGCGCTGATAGAGAGCGACATAGGACTCGAGCTCGTTGCGGATTTCGGTTTTGTCGCCGTTGGTTCCGAGCAGATGGATGGCGTGTTCGAGATGCGGGTCAGGATAGGCGCCGCGGGTCTGGTCATACTGGATGGCCTTCATGAAATGCTCTTCGGCCAGCTGGCGGTCTTCGTCGTTGCGCGCGGTGAGGGAGATGACCTTTCCGAGATAGAGCTGGGCACGTGCATCGTCAGTGCGCAGACTGACGGCTTCTTCGAGATTGTCACGGGCCATGGCGAACAGGTCGTAATCAATGGCGATGATGCCGTTGTCTCGCTTGAGGGTGGCCATGATGAGGTTGAACTCGCCGCTTGAGCCGGTGAGGCCTGCACCCTTGAGCTTGGCTTCAATCTGCGGCTTGAGCGTGCCGGAAAGCAGCTCGTTGATTTTTGCGTTGCGGGCCTTCATGCGCGATGCCTGGGCTATGAAACCAAGGCCGATTCTGGGATCGTGCGAAGCCTCGTTCTCCATGCGGGCGTAGAGCTTGGGCGCCTCGCGGACGTCGTAGTTCTGGTCGAGGATGTAGCCGAGCGAGGTCTGGTCAGCATCGTTCTCAAAGAGGTCGGGCCATTCGGTGACGGTGGTGTGGTCGCGGAAGATGAGCTTGCTGAGGAAGGCGCTTGAACCGAGCCCGACGGCACCGCCAATGACTGCACCGAGCAGCCCGTTGGCGACTCCGCCGCCGATTCCAGCAGTGGCCGCGCCTGCGGCAGCAGTGAAGATGGCGCGCTTCTTTTCAACAATCTCTTCCTTTTCCTTGTTGAGGGCATCCTCGATGACCCCCATCCGGAGAGCTTCGTAGAAGTGGTTCTTCTCAACGTGGGCAATCTCATGACCGAGGACATAGGCCAACTGGGCTTCNNGGCGAATCCTTGGGCACGAGGCGCTGGCCGATGGTATTCAGGTAACGCTGCAACATCGGGTTGTTGTAGAGCATGCCGTAATGATCGCGAAACGAGGCGAACTCGGGACCGGAGGCGTCGCCGAAACGGGCCGAGGAGTTGACGTTGTAGATGTAGTCGAGATCCTTGCGGCGGCGATCATCCCACTTTGCCTGAAGATCGTCCTTGAGTTCGGGGCGCTGCTCGATTTCAGCGATTTTCTTCTTGTCGGCGTCGGTGTAGGTTGGGGCGAGGGCAGAGGGCGCGGGCATCTGCGCGGACTTTGATGATTGTGGTTGCTGTGGCGACGCATAGGCGCTGAACAACGCCAGCAGAACGGAGGCGGTGACTCGTGCTTGAAGGTTCCTCATGGTTAACCTCGGTTAGTACGGAACGTGGCCAAGCTTGTGAACTGAAACCAGGGGGGGAGCAGGTTTGGCTATTGTACAATTTTCGTGAGACGTTGTCCCCTCGATTTCGGAAGCGGCGGGACCCCATCGATGAAAATTTTGTTAACCGCGCGGACTGCTCTCCTCAGCCATTTCTGCCTGGTGCTGGTGTTCCTGGGCGGAGCGGGTGGGCAGGTGCCTGATGCGCGGATTCCCTGGCTTCTGCTGCCGGGAATTGACGGCCGCATCATCGGCAACGGCACAGCGGAGTTTGCGCAGGCGCCGGGAGGCGTGGGGGAGATGGACATCCACATCCCGGCGGGCGGCTCGCACATCAATTACGGGACGATCCACACCAAGGTGAATACCGAGTCAGCGGATATTGCGACCAGGAGCGTGAGCGGCGCCGAGGGGCTGGAGCTGCGGGTGGACCTGACCAAGGCGCAGGGGTTCCGGTTTCAGGAGGGCAGGAACTCGGTGGAACTGGAGTACCAGGACCAGTTTGGGCGGCAGCACTATTACAACTTTCTGCTGACGTTCGGAGGGGAGCCGGGGTCGCGCGGGTTTATTGCGGAAGGGCCCGCCGAACCTGCGGCCAAGGGGAGCCAGCCGGCGGTCAAACGGGCAGGAAAGCTGTTTGCCGTGGTGATTGGCATTTCGCAATACGACCATTTTGGTTCGAGCATTTCGAATTTGAAGTATGCCGATAGGGACGCGAAGTCGTTTCTGGAGTTTCTAAAGACGCCGGCCGGCGGAGGCTTGACGGACGACTCAGTAACGCTCCTGTTGAACGAGCAGGCAACCACGGCAAACATCCGCCATGCACTGTTTACGTTCCTGACGGCGGCGCAACCGCAGGACACGGTAGTGATCTATATTGCGGGCCATGGCGCACCGGACCCGCACGATCCGAGGAACCTGTATTTGATCACGGCCGACACCAAGCCGGATGACATGGGCGGGACGGCATTTCCGATGTGGCAGATGCAGGACGTGTTTGAACGGGTGCTGAAGGCAAACAAGGTGATCACGGTCGCGGACACCTGCCACAGCTACGGATTCAGCGGGGCGCGAGCCGCGGATGCGGGAGCAAAAGGCAGCAACTTGATCAACCAGTATATGGAGCGGTACGCGTCAAAGGGTCAGCGGGCCGTGATTACGGCGAGCGACATCAGCGAATCGTCCTACGAAGATGCGCAGTGGGGAGACGGACACGGGGTGTTTACGTACTTCCTGCTGAGAGGGCTGAATGGCGAGGCGGACAAGAACCACGATGGGGTGGTGACCGCCGGCGAACTGTTTGCCTATTTGCAGAGCGCCGTGCCGAAGGCTACCAACGGCAAGCAGAATCCGCGCGCCATGGGGGGGCTGGCAAGCGGATTGGAGGTGAGCGTGCTAAAGAAAACGCGCGCGAGTGTTGAGCCGGGAGAATTGACGGGCGCTGGGCTGGGGCGATGACGCTATGCGGGCGTCAATCTGTCCCACCCATCGCAGGAGCGCGATGGCTGGGCACCCAACTTTTTCCCGCTGCGCGGCGTGCGCGGCTTGAGGAAGCGTTCCACTGGTGGACGAATTTTGAATTTCCTCCGCGACTTTGAGGTTGATATGGTTTCTAAGTATGCGGAACGTCTATGATTGGGGGGCACGCAAGCTTCCCCAGACCTGCTGCCAGGTTCCCTTGACGACGAAAGATGGAGGACGGCGATGAACCTTTCCCGACGCGATCTGATGAGTGAAGCCTCGATCATGGGGCTTCTTGCAGCAATGGCTCCTGAACTGAAGGCGGCGCAGGCTGAAGCCTCGAAGACGTCAGGTGACGATGCGCCCCACGACTCCTTCAACTTCTGGAACGGGTTTTTCGACGGAATGGACCCGGCGAAGGGGCAGATGGCCGTTTCGCGCGGGCCTGCGGACCAGTTGCCTGATCCGGCTGTTCAGACGCAATATCTGCAATACCAGACGGACAAGAAGACCCTGCGTTACGCGACCGAGATTGGCAAGGAAGAGTTGCTGGACCACCCGGGCGATGTGGCGGTGGGCCTGAAGCTTTCTCAGTATCGTCCGGCGGTGGGCACGGCCGGGCCGAACAACAGCGCGGCGCAATTGAGACTGGATACGACACAGGTGACGCCGTTCAAGAATCTGCTGTCGCCGCTGGCGTGGTCGTCGATTGCTTCAATCGTTACGGACAAATCCGGATTTGTGTCGCTGGACCGGCTTGGGCTGAAGACAACGACGGCGACGCAGGGCATGAACAAGATTCTGCTGACAAATGGCACGGGCCGAATGGCCGTGAATATTTCGCGCGCACCGCAGGAGTCAAAGTTTGTGAAGGTGCTGAACGTGATCATGCAGGGACTGAAGACGGCGGCGCCGCTGGTGACGCTGCCGGCGATCAGCATTCCGGCGTTGACGGCGTTCACGCAGGCGATGAGCTACTGGGAGGATCGGACGAAGTTTATTATGGCGGGGAATCTGATGCCGGCGGTGGCGACGCAACCGGCGCTGGCAGATCCGAGTCGCGGAAATCCCTACCTGGGGCTGGTTTCAGGCGATTACCTGATGGTTGCCCAACAGCATGCGGACGAGTTGGCCAAGGAACTGCCGAACCTGGACCTGGTGCAGGGTTACCTGGTGCGTAAGGATGCGGACCAGAATATTCCGCTGGAAAAGCGGGCGGCGGCTGCCATTCCCGATGTGACGTACTTCTCGATGCGCGTCAGCGTGTCGCCAGTGGGCTCAGATGACTCGGCCGCGGCTACGAAGACGAGCTAAGGTCTGAGGGTGAGGGCCGCTGCGGACCCTTGTTCTTTCCCACCCATTCTGCGATGAAACCGCAGAATGGATGGGGCACTTGGCTCAGGATGACGATCCAAATTGTTATTCAGGCTGAAAGTCACTTTCTCCGGAACTCTCGCTACAGGACATTCGAACTGATTGCATTCATTGCTACCCAGCCAGCGTGGAACGTCCCTCAGGGGCTAAAGCCCAGCTCTTTTGAAAATGGTTTATGGCGCAGCTAAAGCCGCGCCCTTTCAAAGCCCTCTTCCTGCAACCAGCGCCAACTTCTTCCTGGGACCATTTCGTTCTAGTTGCCTGCGGCGGTTGATGGGGATTTCTGGTTTGCGGAGAAGGTGGTCCAGGGACCGGCGATCATGTCGTTGAGGATGGACTGCTGGTAGTTGAACTCAGGATGCGCTTTGAGGAACGCTGCGACTTTGAAGTCCTCTCCGCAGGGATGGCCGCTGCGGCCGATGAAGCTGAGATGGGCGGCCAGGTTCGAGTCCATGACTTTGCCGGTGACTGCGCCGCTGGGAGCGAAGGGCGGATCGCCCCAGACTTTTTCGCCGACGGGCGATGTGTCCTCATGACCGCACAGGCTGCGTTTGCCGGCGTCGATTCTGCTCTCATAGCTGTCATAGTGATCTGACAGATAAGCCTCAGCCAGTGCCGTATCGAGCTTGCCGTAGTGTTGCCGAACGAATTGCTCGGCGCGGAGGTGGCGCGCGTTCATGGAGCTTTCCATGTTCGTTGCGTCGAAGGCCTTGGTGTCGTCACGGATGAGATCGGGATCCGCGGCGAAGTTGGATGAGACGAAGTAGCCATCTCTCTTTCTTGTGAGCGGGGTGTGCTTGAGGGCGAGCTCAAGATAGCCGATTTCGCGGGTCTTGCGATCGCCGATGAGCCATGAGTTGGCGTAACCGCCGTTGTTGCCTTTGCGCATGATTGCGGCGTACTCATCGATGGATGTTGCGTACTGCATGGCTTTGCGCGAACGCTCGAATTCGGGGATGCCGTTGACGTCGAATCCCTTGATGCCGGGCAGCGTGGTTTCCGTAATCATGAGGCCGCTGGCGTTGACGCCGAAATCGTCCTGGCTGGTGATGACGCCGGGCAGGCCGTCCATGAGAAAGTGCTGGCCGCTGGCAGGGACGATATCAAAAACCATGTTCCATCGTTCGCCTTCAGCATAGGAAGACCAGTTGCTGTGAGCGATGACGATTTGGCTGTCTTTGGTGGCGGAGCCGGTGGCGATGAAGGCGCTGCACTTGCCCGGCGCAACAGCTTGCTGCGGATTGGGCTGATTCTGCTTTGCGTTGAGTGTAGGCAGATAGTATTCGCTCAATTCAATTTCTCCGTTGAGGGCGACGACGTCCCAGAGGTCGAGTGTGGAACCGTTGGCGTGAAGGCCGTCGGCGATGCCCTGCAGTTCCTGTTGATACTCGGGCTCGAGATGCGGCCAGAGGATGGTTCGGCCGGCGTCGCGAAAGAAACTCCAATCGCGCTTGACGTCATGCGGCAGTTCGACCTGGTAGACATGGACGATATCTTCAATTTCGAGTGCGAGCAGATAGCCATGCTGGAAGCCGATTTGAGCCGGTGCGCCCTGGAGATGCACGTAGGTCCAACCGCCCTCATTGAATTTGTAGGCGCCNNTTCTTATTGAATGCGGGGAGGATTGGCCGGTGAAGTCAAGTTGAGATGGATTCTATCTCAAGAGGGCCTTCAAGGCTCAAGGTTGGTTGGGGGTGTGGGATCATTTCAATCCCTGGTCTCAGAAGCGAGACCAGGGGCACCCGCGATGTAATTTTACTGGCGGATGACTGCGCCGTTTTTCATGACGAAGCTGACGTGTTCGACAGCGGTAATGTCGGAGAGCGGATTGCCGGGGACGGCGACAACGTCAGCGAAGTAGCCGGGCTTGAGCTGGCCGATCTGATCCTGCCAGCCTAGGACTTTTGCGCCGTTAATCATATCGGCCTGGAGGACGGCCAGGGGCGTCATGCCGTAGCGGACCATGAGTTCCATTTCGATAGCCTGCGTACCGTGCGGGAAAGGGCCTACGTCAGAACCGACGGCGAAAGGGATGCCGGCGGCAATCTGCTTTTTGAATTCGGCGATCTTGTAGTCGAGCATCGCCACTTCGCCGGCAGCCTGGTCCTGGGTATCGCGGTGATGAGCGAAGTAGTCAAAGATGGCGAAGGTGGGAATGGCGGGGATGTGCTTTTCGCGCATGAGGCGCATGGTTTCGTCGCTGAGCTGGGTGGCGTGGTCGATTGAGGCGACGCCAGCCTGGGCGGCGTAGAGGGTTCCGGGCTCGCCCATGGCGTGGACGCCGACGGTGGTGCCGAGACGATGAGCTTCAGCGACTGCGGCTGCGAGTTGCTCTTCAGTGTATTGGTAAGGCGTGTGGAGGACTCCGTCAATCATGCGGTCGGGGCCGGTCTCGTAGATCTTGACGAAGCTTGAGCCTTCCTTGTGCTGCCGGCGGATGACTTCAACGAGCTGCTCGGCGGAGTTGGCGTAGTCGGCGTTGGAGAGGACGTGCTGCGCGGGATTGAAGTGGATGGCGTCTTCGTGACCGCCGAGCAGGTCAATGGCGTTGCCGCTGATGCGCAAGCGGGGGCCGGGGATGATGCCTTGGTCGATGGCATCGCGGATGGCCGAGTCGGCGGAGCCAGCGCCTTCTGT
>PLST01000515.1 GCA_003164255.1 Acidobacteriaceae bacterium
GGGTGGCGGAAAAGCCCGCCACCCTTTGTTCCAGTCAGTTGCAGTGCATTAGAAGTTGTACTTGAGAGCGAACTGGCCGATACGCGGGCCGGCTCCGTTCTCACCGGTGATGGTGCCAAAGGAAGTACTGCTGCTTAGGGGGCCTGAAGTGCCCGGGTTGTTGAGAATGGTGTGGTTGAGGACGTCAAAATACTGGACCTGGAAATCCAAATTGGTTTCGCGGAAGACGGGGAAGGTGCGGATCAAAGCGCCGTTCCAAACCGTGAAGCCGGGGCCGCGGAGCGTGTCTTTGACCACGTTGCCGAAGCCGGTGCCCACGCCGGTGTTGGTGGGAACTGAAAAAGCTGCTGGATTAAGCCAGTTCTCGCAAATTTTTGTGGTTGGGCAGTCGCCTCCGCCGGCCTTGTTCTTGAGGTAAGCGGACTGATTGAAGTCGCGCTGGGCACGATCCTGACTGAGCCCGGTGGACGAGTTATCCGTTCCCGTGTATTCAGTGAGCGCATCGCCGGAGTGAGTCTGAATGGCTCCGGTGGTCCGCCAATCGTTCACAATGGCGCGCAGCACGCGGAAGCCGTTGTTGAGCTTGGGGGGCGCCCAGACGTACGAGATGGAGAGGGCCTGCGGATGATCGATGTCCGACACGCCGCGGTCGAGGGCCTTGATGTCCGGCACGCTGGCTCCCGCCGGGATGCCGGTAGCATTCGAGGGATAGAGCGGATAGACATACGACTCGCCGGGGTTGACGTCCTCGGTATTGGATACGCGGGTGGCCTGCGGCATGTCGTCGTAGGACCTGGACCAGGTGTAGTTGGCCATGAGCGAAAGCCCATGCGAGAACCTTCTGTCCAGGGTGACTTGCAGCGAGTTGTAGTGGGCTGCACCGATCATGGCTGCTTCATCGATGTTCGAGTAGTTGGTGTTGCAGCCTGTGGTAGTGGTGCACGGTCCGATGGTCGGAGCGGTGTTATACAGCCTCCTTGTGTTCACGTTTGACGTGCCACCTGGGAAGGTAAGTTTGCCGCCCGAGTAGGTGCCCGTGTTGACGCCGGGGTTCAGTTCCAGCTCCACAAACTGATGCAGAGACCGGGAACCGACATAGGCCAACCGCATGGCCCAACTCGAACCGATCTGTTGCTCTACGGTCAGGTTGTAGTCGTAGGTCACGGGCACCTGGAAGTTGCCGGAAGGATCGTACTCTGCGACCTGGAATGCATTCGGAAAGACCTGCGTGGCCTTGAAGGGCAGAGTGAATGGGAACGGATTGATGTACGAGCCCGTCGTGCATCCCGTGCAATACGGGTTGCTGAACGGTCCGCCGGGGCTGCCGGCGGTTTCCTGCAGGTTGGTGAGTGAGATGGAGATGGTATTGGGCACGTAGCTGGCCTGCGTGAGGTTCCAGAAGCCGGGCAGGCGATCCTGGAAGAAGATGCCATAGCCGCCGCGTATCGCCGTTTTGCCGTTGCCGAATACGTCGTAAGCGAAACCAAGACGCGGCATGAATTGCAGGTACTTGTTATTCACGCCGTTTTGCGGGAAGCCCGAGTCGCCCGAGAGCACCATGCCTGCCGGCAATCCCGCGCTTCCCGCTGTCGTTGCAACATTGAATTGAGACGTGCCGGAGTTGGCCGCAAACTTGGTAGGGCTGAACGCGGTCTGCTTGCTGATGTTGTTGGCCCAGGGAGCAAAGGCTTCCCAGCGCACGCCGTAGTTCAAGGTCAGGCGGTGGTTCACCTTCCAACTATCCTGGGCGTAGATGCCGGGGAAGTGGTTGCGGTCGTTCACCTGTTCAAAGTTGCCCTGGCCGAACCCGTTCAGGAAGCCTACCTGGTAGTCCACCATGGCATTGACGTTGCCCAGAGGGGCAGAGGTGCCGGAGAGGGCGAATGTAAAGCCGCCGTAGGAGGTATACACGTTGGTGACGTCGAACTTGCTCAACTCGAAGTGCCCGCCAAAGGCAAAGCTATGAGAGCCCTTGACCCAGTGCAGGTCGTCGTTGAAGGTGTAGTTGTTGCGTTCCCACCCGGCAAATGCCGACGATCCCACCTTGAAATAACCAGTAATGCCTACGGCCATATAGGGGCCGGTGTTGGGCTGCCAGATGTTCTGTACGCCGAACTGCGTGACGTTGCCGCTATTCGGAGGTCCGCCGCGCAATGACACTTCACGCTGGTAATTGAGAACCAGGTTGTTCAGCAGGTCGTTGGTGAAAGTGTGACTTTCGGCCAGTACGACGTTCTGATAGCGGGTATTGAAGTAGGAACTGTAACTTTGCAGGTTCGCGGGGTTGTAAATGGACGGCTGCTGGAACCAGTCGTAAAAGTAGTGGCCAAAGAGGTGATCCCTGGCTCCAAAATTGTGGTCGACACGCGCATCGTACTCGTCAAGGTAATTCTGCGTGGCAGAGAGATAGTTGACGGAGTTGCCGATCTTTCCCGCGCCCGCATCCGCGCTCGCCGTGGGAAAAGCCTTCTCAAAGGCAACCGATGCCTTGTCGAAATCGGAGCTCGGAATATGGTTGTTAGCGTATTCCACGCCTGTGAAGGGGTTATATATTTGCTGGCTGGCGGTATTGCAGAAGTTCGAGGCGTTCCAGCCACCTGTGCAGAGGTTGCTGTAATCGGCATAGCCGAGCGATCCACCGCTTGAGGTCAAGCCTTCTTCAGCGGGGGTGGGAACCGTGACCGTGGGCGCGCTCGAACCTGAGTGAATGAGCGTGTGCTGATAGCCGAAGAAGAACTGCGTGGTCTTGCCGCTGGAAATCCTGGGAATGATCACCGGACCGCCCGCGGTGCCGCCGAACTGATGCCGGTGCAATGTATCCTGGGTGCCCGCCGGCGAGAAATGCGACTCGGCGTTGAAGAAACCATTGCGCAGATACTCGAAAAGATTGCCGTGGAACTGTTCGCCGCCCGATTTGGTGACGATGTTGACCATGGCGCCGGCGCTCTGCCCGAATTCCGCGTTGTAGTTGCTGGTTTGCACGCTGAATTCCTGGGTAGCATCCGGCATCGGGTACGGACCATTCACATTGGTCATTTCGTCCACGTTGTTGCCGCCGTCCAGCAGGTAATTGTCCTGGTTGGGCAGCGTTCCGTTCACGCTGGCAACCTGAACCGCGTTGACGGAGAACGTTTTTCCATTGCCCTGGTTCACACCGTTGCCCTCGTTGGTGGCATCCACCACGCCGGCGACAAGCGTAATCAGCGTGGCCGTGGCTCTGCCGTTCAGCGGAATATCCTCGACGCGCTGCTGGTCGATGACCTGGGACAAGGTGCCGGTGGTGGTGTCCACCTGCGGCGCGTCGGCCGAGACGCTCACAGTTGCCGTTTGCGCACCGATCTTCATGGGGATATTCACGGTGAGCGCCTGGTCGGCTTGGAGCACAATGCCCTTCTGCACGTAGAGTTCGAATCCCGCTGCAGTGACCGCGAGCGAATAGCCGGCGGGCAAAAGAGTCGGAAAAACAAAGCGGCCATCCTTGCCTGTGGTTGTCGCCATCACGGCGCCCGATTGCACCTGAGTGGCGACCACGCTGGCGCCCGTAACCGCGGCGCCGGTGGGATCTGTCACCAGGCCGCTAATGGTTCCGTAGCCCTGCGCGTGCAGACTGGCTGCGAAAAGTCCGAAGCACAGAATCATGATGGCGACGAGACTCGCCAGCATGCAGAACGGACGACGCCCAACGCCCGGGAGTTGATTCGACGCAGACTGCGTCCTCCAGGCTTGGAAGAATTCGGAAGTCTGATGTACACGAGAAAACGTTGTCATAGATTTCGCCTCAATGCCTCCATACAGCGGGGTCGTCCACAGTTGCATCCTTAACGCTTCCCTTGCCGCTTCATTGAAACGGTTTGGAGTACCGATCAAATGCCCGATTACCGATGCGCGGAAGGATAGAGAGAAATGCTGTGAGATGTCAATAGAAAAATTCTTTACATGACAGCTCAGGTCAATAGATGATTTCTTAAGTGGAACAGTTTAATGTCAGATTTGCTGCTAAGCTTGATCCACATCTATAGCTTTTATAAGGACTTACGGATTCTGCAATAAGTCACTTCGGTGATGCGCCGTGAGAACTAACGCCACCAAAGCCGTGGCCAGCGACACTCCGGCCAGTGCGAAAAAGGCGCTGCTCCACCCGCAAGCGACACTGATGCGCGCCACGGTAACGCCCGAGAGCCAGCCCGCAATGTAACCGAAGCCGTCGATAATGCCCGCTGCGGTGGCACTCCCGCGCTGGCCGCCAAAATCCAGCGACATGGCGCCGGCGAGATAAGAGTATGGTCCCAGCAAGGTAAATCCCACCAGTCCTACGAGAAGAGACGGCGCCCATGCGCCCGCGTGGCCCGTCACACGGCCCAGCATCACCAGGCAAACGGTGCATGAGGCCATGCCGGCCACGACCAGGACGTTGCGCCCGTTGGCGCCGAGCTTGTCGCTCAAAAACCCGCCCAACAGCACGGAAACGCCGCCACACAGAGGGAAAAGTGCGCTGCGGCTGGCCGCCACGCTCGGCAGCAGGCCAACGAATTGCACAAAATACGTCGGCGTCCACAGGTTGAAGGTCTCGCGCAGCAGGGTGGCGCCGAAGGCCAGCAGACAAACCAGCCAGAACGCGAAGCTGGTGAGAAGGGGCCGCAAAATCGCGCCGATTTTCTGGTGGTGTTCGACGCCCGGCTCCTCGTCGGCATACACGTTTCTGGGATTCACTTCCGGCGCAGGCAGGCCGCGCTCGGCGGGCGTCTCGCGCAGCAGCATCAGGTTGATGATGAACAGAACCGCCAGCGCTGCCGCGGCAAAATAGAAGACGCCGCGCCAGCCCACGCCATGGGCGAGCAATTGGCTCATCGTCCATCGGCATCCCGCGTCGCCAAACAGGAAGCTCAGGCTCACCACCGCCATCACGCTTCCGTAGGTGGAGTAGGAGAACCAGCGCGACGAAACCCGCACCAGTCCCGCCCAGCCTTGCGATTGGAAGAGCCGGTTGCCAATCCACGCCAGCGTGAAAATGGGAAATCCGCCGCTCATCGCAAAGACGATCGTAAAAACGATGGAGCCCGCCATGCCGCCCAGGAAAAACCGCCGGCCACCGCGCGTGTCGGCCAGTGCTCCAGAGAAGAATTTGCCCAGAGCATAGGCGGCAGTGCCCATTGAGGCCATGAATCCCAGACGGATTTGCGCTTCGTTTGCCGAGAAGCCATGACGCGAAAGATCGCGCATCAGGTCGGGCAGCACGACCGATAAATCGGAGCGGCAGAAATAATATCCGGAGTAGCCCAGCGCCAGAAGCGCGGCCGTTGCCCCGTGCCACAATGTAAATCGTGGCTTCGAACCTGAATCATCAGGCTCGATCTCGGGCGTGACCAATGCACTCTCTGTGGGCACACTAGCAAAGTACCACACGCCTCCACCTGTCAACCGCGCCGTCACGGAACGCACCTGTGCGAATCTGGCCGCGATTCGTCGCTATGCGACCGGAATTCGTTCCCTCCTCCGGCTGTAGGTTTCTTTCCACATTTTGTTTCCCATTTGTATCTTGTGGGATTACTATGGACCGCCGAGGGGGTTCTGCCCGGCAAAAGCGCGGCTTGAGAAGAGGTCGCGGCCATGGCGGAGATTCCTCCGGGGGTTCAAAATGCGCTTTTTCCGGACTCATAGCTCTGTTTGTGTAGTTGCCTGCGCTGCTCTTGCGTTCGTTCTCTGGGCACTGCCTGCCGCAGCGCAAAAGGCCGCAGCGACGAACGGGGGCGCGGCCGATTCCCTCGCCGCGATTCGCAGCGGCTTTGCCACGCCGCCCATGGATGCGCGGCCCATGATGCGCTGGTGGTGGTTCGGCCCCGCGGTGGAGAAGGGCGAGCTGGCCCGTGAGCTGCGCACCATGAAAGCGGGCGGCATCGGCGGCGTGGAGGTGCAACCTGTCTATGC
>PLST01000124.1 GCA_003164255.1 Acidobacteriaceae bacterium
CCCAGCTTTAACAGGTTGAGCAGCGTTGGAGAGATGTCGCGGAGTGAGCCGTCTGTGCGCAGGCGGTAGTGATTGGCTTCCTCGCTGACGTAGATCATGGGCACGGGGTTGGTGGTGTGCGCGGTGTGTGGTCCGCCTGAGACGGGATCGACCATCAGCTCTGCATTGCCATGATCGGCAGTGATGAGCCAGCTTCCGTTCCTCTCCTTGATGGCTTTGTAGATGCGGCCTAGCTGTGCGTCTACTGCCTCGCAGGCCTTGATGGTGGGTTCGAGCTGGCCGGAGTGGCCGACCATGTCGGCGTTGGCGAAGTTGGCGACTACGAGATCGAAAGCCGTGTCGTTGACGGCTTTCACGATCGTGTCGCCGATAGCCTCGGCCTTCATCTCAGGAGCCAGATCGTAGGTGGCGACCTTGAGAGAAGGAATGAGGGCGCGGTCTTCACCGGGAAACGGCACTTCGATGCCGCCGTTGAAAAAGTACGTGACGTGCGCGAACTTTTCAGTCTCTGCCACGCGCAGGTTGCGCAGGTTGTGCGCGGAAAGAATGTTGGCAAGAATGTTGTCCATGGATTCGGGCAAAATGATCATGGGCAGATCGTAGAGCTTGTCGTACTGCGTCATGCAGAGGTAGTGGAGGTTCTTTGGAATCTCGCTGCGGGGAATGGTTTCATCGAGCGACTCCCAGCCTTCGAGGTCGCGCCCGCCTTTTTTGTTCAAGCCACTTTCGCGAGCGAGAACGCGCGTGATCTGGCGGGCGCGGTCGGCGCGGAAGTTGATGTTGATACAGACGTCCTCGTCGCGAATCTGGCCAACGGGCTTTCCGGCAGCGTCGGTGACGACAAATGGAATGAGAAATTCGTCGGTGGTGCCGCCGTTGTAGCACTCCTTGATGCGGGCTACGGGGTTGGGATAGGCGCCGCCTTCGGCTTTGCCGTTGACCATGGCGTCGAATGCCTTGCGCTCGCGCTCCCAGCGTTTGTCGCGATCCATGGCGTAATAGCGGCCATTGATGCTGGCCACCTTGCCCACACCGTACTCACGCATTTTCTTCTCAAGCTGCGCAATGTAGCCGGCTCCGGAGGTGGGGAGCGTGTCACGGCCATCCATAAAGGCATGCACGAAGACGCGCTCGACGCCGTATTCGCGGGCGATGCGGAGCAGCGCATAGAGATGTTCCTGGTGGGAGTGGACGCCGCCGTCGGACACCAGGCCGAAGAGATGCAATTGACGACCGCCCTCGCGGGCGCGCTGCATGGCCTTGACGATCGCCGGATCGTTTTTGAATTCGCCGGAGGCAATGAGCGCGTCGATGCGCGTGATGTCCATGCGCACAATGCGGCCCGCGCCGATGTTCAGGTGGCCGACTTCGCTATTGCCCATCTGCCCGTCGGGCAATCCGACAAAGTGCTCTGATGCGCGGATGAGGGTATTGGGAAACTCGCGCAGCAACTTGTCGTAGGTGGGCTTACGGGCGAGAGCGATGGCATTGTTGGCGGTTTCAGCGCGGTAACCCCATCCGTCAAGGATGGTGAGAACGAGAGGATGCTTGGAGCTTGGCACGAAGAAGACACCTCGATTTTGAATCTGATTTTTCTTCTCAAGGATAAACTGCCGGGGAGGGGGCGGTGTGTATCGGGGCTCACGCGGGGTCTGTCGGATCGGGCAGAGAACAGTCTTGTTTCAAATGACCGCCGAGACCGCGAACCTCTCTAGCAATCTCAATGGCCCGGCCAGACTCGATCTTGAGTTCATCTGCATCGGGAAATCCAAGGTCACGGAATACATTTCCGGAGCTGCGTTCGTATTCGACCTTCTTAACTGCGCGCTTCACCATCTCGAATCCTTCACCATCTCGAATCCCTTGCTGCAAAATGCCAAAGGAGGGAACGTGTCCCTCCTTTGGCTGTTTCGATTTGAAGGTTAGAAGTTATCCTTCGTAGTTCAAGCTTTCCAGGCCCTGGAAGACTGCGCCGGAGCCCAGCTCTTCTTCGATGCGGAGCAACTGGTTGTATTTGGCGATGCGGTCAGTGCGGCTCACCGAACCGGTCTTGATCTGGCCTACGCCGGTGGCGACGGCGAGGTCGGCGATGAAGGTGTCTTCGCTTTCGCCAGAGCGATGCGACATGACCGAGGTGTAGCCATAGCGGCGGCCGAGCTCGATGGCTTCAAGCGTCTCAGTCAGCGTGCCGATCTGGTTGACCTTGATGAGGATGGAATTGGCAACGCCCTCTTCAATTCCGCGCTGCAACAGCTTGGGGTTGGTGCAGAAAATGTCGTCGCCGACGAGCTGGATGCGGCCGCCGAGCTTGTCAGTCAGGATGCGCCAACCGGCCCAGTCTTCCTCGGCCAGCCCGTCCTCAAGGGAGACGATGGGATACTGGCGGACCCAGTTGTCGTAGAAGCTGACCATCTCTTCACTCGTGAGCTCGCTCTTGTCGCCCTTCTTGAAGACGTACTTCTTTTTTTCAGTGTCGTAAAACTCGCTGGATGCGGGATCGAGAGCGATGGCAATCTGCTCGCCGGGCTTGTAGCCGGCTGCTTCAATGGCTTCGAGAATCAGTTCGATGGCTTCGGCGTTTGACTTGAGCGATGGAGCAAAGCCGCCCTCGTCGCCGACGGCCGTGTTGTACCCCTTCTTCTTGAGCACGCTCTTGAGGGCGTGGAAGGTCTCAGATGACCAGCGCAGTGCCTCAGAAAAACGCTCCGCGCCGACGGGCATGATCATGAACTCCTGGAAGTCGACGTTGGAGTCGGCATGGGCGCCGCCGTTGAGCACGTTGAGCATGGGCGTGGGCAGTACGCAGGCGTTGACGCCGCCCAGATAGCGATAGAGCGGAACCTCAAGCGTTTGCGCAACTGCGCGGGCAGCGGCCAGCGAAACGGCGAGAATAGCGTTGGCGCCGATCTTGCCTTTGTTTGGCGTGCCGTCGAGGGCAATCATGGTCTGGTCGATAAGGCGCTGGTTGGACGCATCCATGCCTTCGAGTTCGGGGGCGATGAGGGTCTCCACATTGGCCACGGCGTTGAGCACGCCCTTGCCGCCGTAGTGGCTTTTGTCGCCGTCACGCAGCTCGACAGCCTCATGCTCGCCTGTTGAGGCGCCTGAGGGCACAATGGCGCGTCCGAGTGCGCCGCTCTCAAGAATCACGTCTGCTTCCACGGTGGGGTTGCCGCGCGAGTCAAGAACTTCGCGCGCACGAATGGCAATAATCTCAGTCATATCGCTCCTCAAGATGCGGTGCTGTAGCCGGGCATTCAGTTTGGGACGGCGATCCACGGCAAGAGCTTCTCCGGCGGCGCTTTGAATCGAGCTCAAAAGCTCCTGCACGTTGTGATACTCCTCTCCGTCCTGCACAAATAAAAGGTCGGATGTTATTCCGTATCGATTCTAGCAAGCGTTGCTGCTCGGGACCGTGTGGCGACCGTCACATGCGGCTTGGATTGCGGGCTGCCGGTGATGTGTGCTGCGCTGACGACCAAAAAGGGAGAAGCCGGCAATCGGGGCAGACCGAGAAGTAACTCGTTTGATTCGTGCGCGGAGAGGCACACCGAAGGCAGTGGCTCATTCGAGAACCCCTCATGCGCGTTAGCCTTATCTTGGGTGAGTTGTGCCGCGGCCGGGGCCGGAGAAGAAACGACGGAGGCCAGGGAAGAAACGGCACGACTCTTTGCTCGCGGCCGTGTCTAACAAGCCAGGGCGAAGACGCTCAGGGGCGAGTTTGTCCGGGCTCAGTCTGACCAGACAGGTTTGTTCGGGCGGTCCTTGAGCCCCAGAAAATGGAGATTCCGATGAGCCGGTCGTTTTGTGCGCGCGCAATCATGATTGCAACCCTGCTGGTTGCAACTGCTGGCTGGATGGGAGCGCAGCAGACCAGCCAATCCGATCCCTACCAGGGAACGTCGAATCCGCCTCCGGACGACACCATCATCACGAGCCAGCCGCCTGCGGCGGTGCCTGCGCCCCAGCCCAAGCCGTCGGCTTACGGACAGCCGGCAGCGGGTGGGCCTGGGCAAGATCAGGGCGAGGGGCAGCAACAGGGCCAGCAACATTACCGGCAACAGGGCCCGCCGCAGGACCAGCGGCAGCCGGGCGCCGCGAATCAGGTCATGGGGAACCAGGGTTTGGCCGCTCCCGAGGACGGAACTGACGATGGAATTGTCCAGATTGCGCCCGATGCGCAGGTGAGGCCCGCTTTGGACCAGCGCAACCGGCCCTACGATCCTGACGGCGATATTGTGCACCCTGCTCCTCTTGGGCCGGGACAAGTGGGCGAGGGAACCATGATTCGCGCACGGCTGCTGGAACGGCTCTCGACATCCGAGAGCCAGGCCGGCGAGCCCTTTCGGGCACGTGTGGCCTCCGATGTTGTGCAGGGCGGGCAGGTGCTGATTCCTGCCGGGGCAGAGATTGACGGGCGGGTGGCAAGCGTATCGAATGGACGTGCGGGTGGCCACGGATCAATGCACCTTTCGCCGGAGACGGTGATTCTGCCCGACGGCACGCGCTACAAGATTTACGCTGAAGTGACGGGAGCGCCGGGCTCAGGCACGCGGGTGGGCAGTGAGGGGAACATCAATCCGGGCTCGCAGTTGAAGAAGGACGGGATTGAATACGGCGGCGCGGTGGGTGCGGGCGCCGTGACGGGGGCGATTCTGGGAGGGCCGGGGGGCGCGCTGGCTGGAACGGTGATCGGAGCCGGCGTGATTACCGTGCACCTGCTCGTCAGCCGTCCGCAGGCGGTGCTGGATTCAGGCACTGTGCTGTTGTTTACGCTGACCGAGCGGCTGAACCTTGTGCCAGTGGGCGCGAGCGGAAGCTAGAAAACAGGGAATAGGGAACAGGGAACAGGGATTAGAAAA
>PLST01000509.1:0-1643 GCA_003164255.1 Acidobacteriaceae bacterium
TCGAGCGGCGCGACGCGCGAAGCCGGGCCCAGTTGCAGGGCGCGGAAGTAGCAGATCCACGAGAGACCGGTGGCCAGGCCGCTGAGGGCGAGAAAGAGCAGCGTTCGCCGATCGAGCGAACGGATTTCGCCCTGCTTGCCCAGGGCCAGCGCGATGCCCCATGCAAAGACCACAACGACGCTGGTGCGTATCGCCATGGCAAGGTTCGAATCCACGTGCGCGACGCCGACTTTCGCAAGGAGCGCCGTGGCGGCGGCAAAGGCAGCAGAGAGCAGTGCCCATCCAATCCAGGTCATGAGAGGTATGGTACGCGTTCCAGGGCGCGCGCAGCCTCTAAACTGAAGGAATGAAGCCAGGCCGCGCCAGCAGGACAGCACTCCGCGTCGCCATTCGGCGCGCGGCTCACCAGCTCATCGACAATCCGCGGATTCTCGACGATCCCATCGCGCTGCGGCTGATCGGACCCGGCTATCAGAACGACATGGAGCGCGCGATGCACAAGGTGGCGCGCGATTTTCGTCTGTTCATGGCGTCGCGAAGCCGCTATGCCGAGGATCAGCTTGCTCACGCAGTGGCGCAGGGCGTGGGGCAGTACGTGGTGTTGGGCGCGGGCCTTGATACTTTCGCTTATCGCAATCCGTTTCCGGAGCTCAAGGTCTTTGAAGTGGATTTTCCGGCAACGCAGCAATGGAAGCGCGCCTTGCTTACTGAGGGCGCCGTTGACCTGCCGGAGAATCTGACTTTTGTTCCGCTCGATTTTGAACACAAGACACTTTCCGAGGGGCTGGGCGACGCCGGGTTCGATGCTGCGTCTCCGGCGTTTTTCGGCTGGCTGGGCGTCGTTCCCTACCTCTCGCTCGATGCATTTCAGGCGACGGTTCAAACCATCGGAAGATTGCCTGCGGGAACGGGTGTGTGCTTTGACTACGTCTTTCCGCCGCACACGCTTAGCTTGAAGCGGCGGCTGGTTTTTGAAACGCTCGCTACGCGGGTGGCAGCAGCTGGCGAGCCGTTCAAGCTCTTTTTCAAAGCGGAGAAGTTGGAGAGGGATTTGCGCGCGGCGGGATTAACGCGTATCGAGCAGGTGGATTCGGTTGGACTGAATGCACGCTATTTCGAGGGGCGCGCCGACGGGCTCAAGCTGTCACCCTCCGGGCTTGGCATGCTGGCTACTGCGTGGGTGTAACGTCGCTGGTGCGTGGCCGCTGCGAGGTAAGATGGGTCATGCGCCCGTTTGCTTTTTTGCCGCTTGCCGCCTTCGTGGTTTCGCTCTCCGGATGCGGATACCACACGCTGGGCGCGGCTACGCATCTGCCTCCCGACATCAAAACAATCTCGGTTCCGTTGTTTAACAGCCGCACTGAGGCGTACCACACTGAGACGGTGATGACGAATGCGGTGATTCGCGAGCTTGCCACGCGCACGCGTTTCCGGGTGATTCCAACCGAGAGCCCCGATGCCGGTGCAGTGCTGCACGGAACCATCCTGAACGAACAAGTTACGCCGCTCACCTACAACTCCTCCACACAGCAGTCGTCGAGCTTCATCATTACCATTGTGGCTTCAGTCACGCTGAACGGGGCCGACGGCCGGGTGCTCTACCAGAACAAGAACATGGTGTACCGCGAGCAGTACCAGTCGAC
>PLST01000509.1:1665-2228 GCA_003164255.1 Acidobacteriaceae bacterium
AGGCAACCGCCCGGTTTTCCGCGCTGGTTTCGCATGGCCGCGCACGATATTCTGGAGCCGCATAGTGCGTGCCCTCAATCCGGTTGCTCCGCACGCCGCGGTGCACGCCGATTCGAGACAAAGTTCGCTTGCAAGGAGTTGGACAGTTTGACCGCGTCGCGCTGGGGAGCCGGATTTGCCGCCGTTGGCCGGTTTGTGGCCGAGATCGAAGCCGCGTCTGCCAGCCAGGGACCGCTCAAGCCGGGCTACGTGCTGGCTGGCGACGAAGTGTTTCTTCTCGACCGTTGCCGTTCCGCTGTATTGAAGGCTTATGTGCCGCAGGACTTGAGAGATTTTTGTCTCTCCGATCTTGACCTGGCCTCGACTTCGATCTTTGAGGTTCTCGATCGCGCGCAGACGCCGTCGCTCATGTCGCCCTTTCAGGTAATTTTTGTGCGCAACGTGCGGCAGCTTTACACCCGCGGCGCCAAGAAGGACGAGTTCGCGGCGCTCGACCGCTACTTCAAATCGCCGAATCCGCAGGCTCTGCTCCTGTTTATCGCCGACTTCATTCGCATCCCGTC
>PLST01000509.1:2344-3493 GCA_003164255.1 Acidobacteriaceae bacterium
GATGCGATCAGCGCCCGCGACCGCGTGCGCGCCCTGGCGCTGTTGCAAGGACTGTTAAACAGTTCCGACGCTGGTGAGGACGCAGCCATCGGGCACCTTTACATGCTGGCGCGAACGTTTCGGCAGATGCTCGTGATTTTGGAGAAGAATGTGCGCGACTCGCGCGCAATATGGCAGGCGCTGTGGCAGGGATTTCGCATGCCGCCGTTTGCAGCCGATGATTTGATCAAGCAGGCGCGCCGCTACAAGAGCCGCCGCGAGCTGACGCGCGCACTGCGGCTGGTGGCGCGCGCCGATCTTGAGTTGAGGTCTTCTCCGCCGGA
This sequence comes from Acidobacteriaceae bacterium, assembly GCA_003164255.1. Classification (GTDB taxonomy): domain Bacteria; phylum Acidobacteriota; class Terriglobia; order Terriglobales; family Acidobacteriaceae; genus Telmatobacter. The sequence goes on from PLST01000509.1 coordinate 2,668, forward strand.
CAAGAGGCTGGTGCTGGAGCGGCTTGTGTATGAGCTGGCCTCGGAGCCCAAGCCCGCCGCGCCGGTCTGGTCTACGGGGCAGTTGTCGTTCGAGACCTAACGCTTGCCGTGCTCGTTGAGCCAGAGGCCGAAGTTACGGTCCTCGCATTGAATATGCGTTGTAACCCAATCGCGAAGAAAATTGAGTGAGTGCACGTTGAGCGAGGCGTGGTCGCGCTTATTGCGAGCGACAAACGCATCGAGCTGGTCGAGCAGGTGCTGGTGCTTCATGGCGTGCAATGCGGTGCCTGGGTAGCGGGTGATGGTCATCAACGATTCTTCAGCGCTGAAGTGAGCGCGCGTGTCGCTGTTGAGCTTGTTCAGCAAGGGGCCGGTGACGCTCAGATCGCCGCCGCCTTCAACGGCAACCTGCAGCGCGTTGACGGCGGCCATGACTGCGCGGTGATCCTTATCGATCGCGCCAATCCCTACGCCAAACGCAGGACTCCACTCCAGCAAGGCCACAGCGGTTCTCCTTCCCTCCCTACGACACAATGTGCAGAAAACTCCGCGCCGCTCTGTAAATCAGCGGACTCCGTGCTCATTCATCCAGGACGTGTACCCGTGGTCGACGGTCTGGATATGGCTGGTGAGCCAGTCGCGCAGAAAATTGAGCAGCGCCACGTTGAGGCCGCCTTCGCCGCGGGCATAGCGGGCGGCGAATTCGTCAACTTTCTGACTAAGATCGCGATGCAGGATGCGGTGCTTCGGAAGCTCGGGGTAGCGCGTGGAGGCCATCATCGCTTCTTCCGCCGCAAAGTGCTCATGGACGTACTTCGCCAGCTTG
>PLST01000218.1 GCA_003164255.1 Acidobacteriaceae bacterium
AAACAAGAGTTCTTTTGTCAGACCCGCGGGCTATCCCCTTTCTATTTAAGAAGATCGCCAAGTTTTTCATCGATAAGGCTCAATGGATCGAAGTGAAATTCCTGACCGCATTCGGTGTGATCGACTTCAAGGTTCCGCCAAATTCGAGCATGCGTGAAAGCTCTTCGACGAACATACGGCACTATTACGAATCCGGACTCACGACGACCCTTCCCATTGTGACTGCCGCGTACATCGAAGGGCTTGATCTGCGCCAGCCTGCGGAGGTGTTGGACTTTGGCTGTGGCGTGGGGCGCCAGTTATTGCAACTCGCCAGAAGGTACCCAAAACTGAATCTCCATGCGTGCGACGTGAATGGGCGGTCGATCGCATATCTCAAGCGCGCGTATCCAAAGATCGATTCGTATGCCAACGAGTTTTCTCCGCCTCTCAAGTTCTCCGACTCCAAGTTCGACCTTATTCTTTCGGTTTCGATTTTTTCTCATCTAAGCATCAAGGACAATCCGATCTGGCTCAAGGAATTGGCCAGGGTCACGCGCCCCGGAGGCTTGTGCTGTTTAACCATCCTGGGGAGTCATGCGATGGGGTTGCATGCACCGGCGTCTAGTGGGCCGTTTGCGAGCGACCAACGCAAGCAGCTTGAAGGACAAGGATTCTTGTTCCAGAACTACGAAAGGCCCGATTTTCAGCGAGCTGCCGCGGAGTTGTGGGACAAGGGCAACACTCTTCAACTGATCAAGGAAGAGTACGGCAATACTTACCTGTCAGAACGATTCATCCGGGAGAATTGGGACAATGGTGACTTTGAACTTAGACAGTTCATCCCGGGGATCATCGATCAACAACAGGATCTCGTGGTGTTGAAGCGGCGATAGGCCGGCGGGGTTGCCAGGCCGGCTGTAGATGTTCGTCCTTCGTGATCCGGCAAAAAAAGTGACATCCCATTCCCACCCATTTCCGCAAGAAACGCGGAAATGGATGGGGCACCCGGACAGTATGATGGGCACCCTGGAGGTATTGAATTGCAGGATCAATGCTGGGTGGTTTTCGGCATGATGAGCGATCCTGCGGATTTCTCCATCCCCTTGCGAATCTCGTTGGAGTCGTCCATGTTGTGCAGGGCGTCGGCCTCCTTCTTTGTCTTTGGCCGTGCAATGCGCGCCTTGGCGGGGTCAAAGACGCGTGGGTCAGAGGGAAGGGCATTGAACGGCTCCAGGTGCGGAGTTGCCGAGAAGATTCCCGTGATCTCTCCTGCGAGCGCATCCTCCAGGTTCAAGGCCCCGAGGCCGAGCAGTTCATCGATCGTGCGCGTAATGGATCCCATGTCGGAGTGGCTGTGGGAAACAACGCCGGGTTTGACCCAGGGGCTGGCAACCAGCAGGATACTGCGATGCGCGTCGACGTGATCCACTCCGCTTTGGGCATCGTCCTCAGTGACAAAGACTGCCGAATCTTTCCAGATGGCGCTCTTCGACAGGAACTCCACGATGCGCCCGAGCGCGAGGTCGTTGTCTGCCACGTAGGAAGCCCGGTAAGGATAGCCGTCAGCGGGGCGCGGCTTTGTGGTGTGATCGTTGGGCAACCGGATGACGATGAGAGCGGGGACAGTGTTGTCGGCGAGCCTGTTTTTGAAGTCGCGCTCGAACTCCTCGACGCGAACCTGGTCGGGAATGCCGAGGTTGAAGGTGGGGAATTTGCGATCAGTGTTTTCGAAGACCGGTTCCAGCATAGGAGCATTCAGAAATAGACGCTGCCCCTCTGGTTCAGCACCTTCAATCTCGTCGTCTCCTTCGATCTCAAGGCCTTCACCGTAGTTGAGCAGTCCTTTGCCACTGGCGGCGACGTGCTCCCACAGCGAACCGAATTCTGGCTCGTCCTCCGGCATGGGCGAGTCGGCATCGCCGAAGACGGCTCTTCGTCCGGGTTGAGCTGCCCCGAAATCAGATGTTCGCCGGCCGCCGTAGCGGGAGCTCCAAGCCGTGTTGAAGAATGGAGTGGGGTTCATGCCTATGATCCAGCGATGACCGTCGTTTGAAACATCGCCATCCACATAGAAGTTGTCGCTCATGGCAAATTGAGAGGCCATGGAGTGCAGGTTGGGCGTTACGCGGAGGTGGGTTGCGCTGCTTTGCTCCTCGGCCCAGCCGTCGAGACCGTAGCGTGCCAGGGTTGGATCACCATTGGCGCCGGATATGTCGCCGAGGACTTCGTCATAGGTTCGGTTCTCGCGGATGATGAGGAAACAGTGTTTGAGGCTTGGCAATGGGGAGTGATCGGCGATGTCGGCGGAGTTAGAAGCGATGACGGATTGGGTAAGCGCATCGGGGTTGGGCAGGCGAGCCAGCGCAATCACGCTCAGGCTGCCCATTTCAAGCTCGCCTATGTAGTTGGGGCTGCGCGGATCATGCTGCTTGCCGCCATTCGGGCCGGTGCCCTTGCCCTTGGTGTTAATTACGTAGAGAACCTTGCCGTCGGGCGAGAATGCCAAGGCTGAAGGATTCCATCCGACTGGAATGTGTTCTATGACGCGGAGCGTAGCGGCATCGAGTACGCCAACTGCGTTGATGCCGGATTCAGCTACATAGAGACGGCCGTTGCGCACGGTGAGGCCGCTCGGCATGACGCCGCGGAGGGTACGGCCGCTGCTGTCTTGAAAGCGCGGCCCCACAAAGGGGGAGAGCTCGGCNNGGGGCTGCGCCACCGACGGTTTCGCCGGGAGTCTCGCTGATTTTTGTGCCGAGTCGCAGCTTTGCGGTGATGACGGGGTGCCTTCGATCGTGCACATCGCAGGTCCACAAGGAACTTCCGCGGACAGAGTTTTCATCGCCGAGGCCGGGAATCTTTTTTCCTTCGGCGACGACGCCGTCGCGTGCCGCCATTGATGGATAGCCGAAGGGCGGGAAATGCAGGCCCGTGCCCAGCTCGTCTTCTTTTCTGTAACCGGGAATCGTGCTGTACGTGAAGAGCCCGGCGTTAGCGACATAGAGTCGGTTGCCGCGAGGCGAGAGCGCCAGGCCGAAAGGGTAATTGCCAGTGGGAATCTCGGCGAGCCGTATGAGTTTTGCCGCATCGAGAATCACGACTCGGAAATTTGCCTGGTCGAGCGCGTAGAGGGTTTTTCCGTCGGCAGATATTGTGACGCTGGCCGCGAAGCTGCCGCGCGAGATCTTGTTCCCGATCGGACCGTCGAGTGAGACGACGCCCGTTGGCTTCAAGTCGCTGGTGCGATAAACGCGAACCTTGCCGGAGTCTCCGGTGGCGACATAAAGCAAGGAGCCATCGGGCAAGTAAGCGAGGCCCGCATGAACTTCAACGGCTGGATCCTTTTTCGCTCCCTCGGGCATTCTCTTCACCGCCGGATTGGCGGCTGATGGATTGTCGATGACGTTGAGGGCGAAGGGAAAACCGATGGAGGGAACGGCGACCTGGCCGCCGTCTGGCCTGACTGCCAATGCAAAAGGATAAGGAGCAAGCGGGATCCAGTTGCCGAGCGGATGAATGGCGCGGCCATTGGGCAGGATTGCGGTGACGCCGGTCTGGGCAAGCACAACAGGAACGGACGCCAACCCCGCCAGGCAGAGCAGCGGGGTGAACACTCTCGGGCACTTCATGGGTTTCTCCGGCAGGCCCAGCCAGACTGCAGCCTTGGCGCCTGGCCGGCCTCCGTATTCATCGACAAAGAGAAGACTAACGCAGCGGCTTGCCCTCGAGTGCGGCAGGAGCGTTGACGGGATTGGCGCGCGCAGCCACTTTACCCGGAAGCGTGACCACGAAGTTTCCTGGCCACCGCGCGGGCTCATTGACTGGATAGTCGGTGGAGAGAATCTGCGCACCGGTGGCAAACATTTGATCGCGGCGTGCCGTGTCGTTGGTGCGGGCTTCTTTGGTGTCAGCGTCAGTGCGCGTGCGAATGAGGTAGCCCTTTTTGACGAGCGCGGTAATGTCGGCGGCGGGGCCGTCGTTGCGCTCAATGAAAGCGGCGTCCGGTTCGCCAGGTTCAGCGTTGGTGAAGAGCACCCGGCCGCGAAGAGACGGATGGCCGGTGAGATAGATGGGTCCAACCGGGCGCTGATCCATGAGAAAGATGACCTTGCCGCGCGCGTGGGCCAGCGCGGGCCAGTTCCCGGCCAGAACTGCCTGATTCAGCGTCTCGTAGTGGCCGCGCACATCGTCGGGTGTGATGAGCTCGCTGGCGGGAAAGACTGAACGGATTTCGGCGTCGAGCGCGTCGAAGGTGCTCTCTGTAAACGGCTCGGGCACCGTCATTTGAACTCCGGGCCGTGGCTTTCCCTCCTTCGTCTCGACCAGGATGAAGACCGGGATGTGCCTTGGATGAGCGTGCGACCATTGCCGCACTTCCTTAAGGCATGCGGTGAAGGGCTCGCAGTTGCTGCGGTAGTCGATATCCTGCATGTGCATGACCTTGAAGCCAGGCTTATCCATGACGTGGTCAGGATCGAAGGGAGGATCAGGCGGCAACCCTGCCGCTTCAACCATGTGCGGACCGTTGGGGTGCGCGTACTTGCCGCCCTGGCTGTCAGCATAGATGTCGAGCTCAATTTGGCGGACGCCGCTGTCAAGCTGCTGGGTGAGGGGCTGATGCTGATAGTCGAGTCCTTTGAACGCATCAGGATTTTTTGCCAGCCAGATCTTCATCTCGTTTGGCGCGATGCCGGCATGATAGCTATTGTGCGAACCAATGACCTGAATCTGATTGATGTGAAGTTGGCTATCGCTCTGCGCTGGAGAGGGTAGGGCCCATGCAGCAAAGGAAAGGGTAAAGGCGAGCACGGCAACTTTTCGCGAAACCATGGAAACTCCTGGAGTTTGATGCATCGAAGCGGGGATAAAGCCTGGAAAATCCGGAAGAATAATTAGGCATTGAAGAGAAGACCCCACGCGCTCTTGTCGAGCGCGTGAGGTTTCTGGTTGGAGTTGCGTTCTGCCGCCAGGCGAAAATGCGACTGGCGGTGTGTTTTTCTCCGCGGGTTTAGAAGGTCAACTTGAGCGCAAGTTGAATCTGGCGCGGCGGGAAGTACGAAGTGATGTTGCCGTATCCACCGTCGGAACGGTTGGAATCGGGGTTCTGGTAATTCACCGCGTTGAGCGCGTTGAATGCCTCGCAGCGGAAGTCAAGGTTGGAAGATTCGCTCCACAGCGGGAAAGCTTTATGCAGGCCGGCATTCATCTGATAGAACGCGTTGTCGCGGACCGAGTTTCTGCCGGCGTTGCCGTAGGGCTGCGCCACGTTGGTTGGCAGCGTGACGGCGGTGGAGCTAAGGTAGCCGTTCAACGAGGTTTTCGTCTTGACCCATGAGCCGCGCGGATTCCGCGGGTCCCCGTTTACGTTGGGACGATAGTTGAGCAGATCGCTGACGTCCATCTGCGACGGTTCAGAGTAGATCAGGTTGATGGGAGCGCCGGCGGTTGCTGTGTTGATGACGGTAAACTGCCATCCGCCAGCCAGGGTCTGCATGGCGCGGTTTGCGCTGGCTCCCCAGTGACGACCAGTGCCGTAAGGCAGGTCCCAGATTGCCGTAAAAGTGTCGTTGACCGGCTGGTTGTAGGCAGATTGTCCGCGCTCGCCCCTGAGGTTCGCAATGTTCACGCGGGAGTTATCGTTGTTGGGCGTATCCAGGTGGCCCGACGCATTGTCGATGTCTCTGGAGTAGGAGAATGCATTGAGCAGGTAAAGCCCACCGGAATAACGATGCTCAACCCTTGCCTGGAGCCCGTGGTAGATGAGCATGCCAAGGTTGGCCGAGCCTTCGATACCTGTGAAGCCGACGATGGGACGGCGGCTCAGCAGTGGTACGCAACCGCTGGTGACGTAGCTGTTGGTGACCGTGTTGAATTGGCAGGTGGCGCTCGGTGTGTTGGGCGGCGCCTGGTTGATATCGTCCAGCACCCAGATGTGCACGCCGTGCTCGCCAACATAGGAGAGATCGATGAGGGTGCCTTCGCTCAGTTTCCGCTGCAGGCCAAAGTGCCAGGCCTGCACATAGCCGGTGCTGATGTTCTTGGGAATGTAGCGGGTTTGGGCCAAAGCGGTGCTGAAGCCCGATGGCGCAACGAAGTTGACGCCGAAGCCCTGCATCGTCGGGCTGAAGCAGGAAGTGGACTGAGCGTTTGTTGCACAGATGGGAACGTTTGCGCCGCTCTGGTAAACCGTCTGCGTAATCGACGAGTTCACAATGTAGGGACCGTTGTAGGCGAGCAGGTTCTCTCCACCCTCGCGATTGAACTGAATGTAGCTGATACCGTATCCGCCACGGAGAACAGTCTTGTTGTTCAGTCCGTAGGAGAATCCGATACGCGGGGCAAAGTCCTTGGTGGGCATGTTGACCAGTGCCCGGTCAGTTACCGAACCGGACTTGGCCTGCACCAGGCTACCGCTCGTGATCCCGAGGTAGGGGGCCTGAAACGCAGTGCTCGTGCCTGGCACGAAGTTCGCCAGATGGTTTCCACTTGTCCACTGCGGCGTAACCAGCTCATAGCGCAGGCCGGCGTTCACCGTAAGTTTGTTGGAGAGTTTCAAGTCGTCCTGGAAGTACATGAAATTCATCATCTGGTGGTAATTGACGATGACGAAGTTGTTCAGCTGATAGGCGCTGCGAGCACCGACAAGGAAATCTGTCAGATATGCCGCTTCCTTGATGCCGGCATCGCTGCTGCCGGTGTAAGCGCCGATGTTGGCATTCGAAGCTCCGGCGCTGAAGCCGCCGCCATAGGTGTCCTGCCCATAGGTCGGATTGAAATCGTCGATCTCGGTGTTGACCGCCTGATATTCGTACCCGAACTTCATGCTGTTGTGACCCTTGATAAGCGTGTAGTTGATCTTGGGGTCGACTGCAAAGGGGTTCTGGAACTGTGGGTTGCTGCCCTGCGCGCCAAACTGGCTAAAGCTGCTGACGCTCTGAACGTTGAGCGAGCGAGCAACAATCGCCGCGGTGGGCAGCCCGGGGATGCCGGCCTGCACCAGCAAGCTGGGTTGGCCAAGGCCGTAAGGAGTCTTGCCGCCCAGCGTCCAGGTAAAGGCAACGCGGGCATCGATAATGGAGTTCTGGCTGAAGAGGAAGGTGTATCCGGCTGCAATCTGCTTGTTGTAGTCGTGAATGGTTCCGTTGCCGTTGCCGCCAGCGGGACCGGTGATGGGCTCGGCGTCAACAATGTTGAGATGGTGCCAGCTCCAGCGGAAGAAAGCCGTGGTACGCGGATTCAGGAAGAAGTCGAAGCGCGCGTCGGTCTTGTTATCAGCAAAATTGGCCTTTGGCACGTTGACAAGGTTGTTGGAGAATCCAGCCGAGCCGGCGGTGGTTACATTTGGCGCCGGAAGGGCGGGAATCACAAGCGTTGCCAGGGCATTCCAATCCGATTGAGGCACCACACCATTGGCATACACTGCGCCGGTGAGGGGGTTGTGCAGCGAAACTGGATTGCCATTGGTGTCTGTGAAAATACCCTGCCGTTGATTGTTGTTCGGGACCGTTGAGGCCGAATACTGGCCCTGAATCTGACGGTTACCTTCGTAGTCGCCAAAGTAAAAGATCTTGCCGCGGAGGAACAGCGGAACAGGACCGCCGATTGCACCGCCGAATTGGTTCTTGATCAATACCGGCTTGACCGCTTTGCCGGTGAGAACGTTGGTTGGCGGAGTGAAGGGTCCGATGGCGTTGAATACGGTGTTGCGATCGTAATCCCACGCTTTGCCGTGGATCTTGCTGGTACCGCTATTGATGCTGACGTTGAATACAGCGCCTGCAGAGCGACCATACTCAGCGCTGTAGTTGTCCGTTTCAACGCGGAACTCGCTGATCGCGTCCGGTGAGGGCTGAATAGCCTGGTTGGAAAAGCTCTGGTTCGACGTGCCGTACGCGTTGTTGTCGATACCGTCAAGGAGGAAGTTATTCTGTTCGCTGCGGTTTCCGTTGACGTTATAGGAAGCGTCGCGGCTGGTCACCGTCTGGTTCTCCAGCGTATTTGCGCGGACTCCGGGAGTGAGCAGCGCCAGGTCAGCATAGGCGCGGCCGTTGAGCGGAAGGTTATTAACGTCGCGCGCGGAGATGATCTGCCCGCGTTCGCTATCTTCTGTGTTGAGGAGGGCGGCAGCGCCGGTCACGGTCACTGTTTCGGTTGCAGCGCCGGGTTTCAGGGTCACGTCCACTCGCTGACGCGCATTGACTTCAGCAGTGAAGGCCTCCGTAATGGCATCGCTGAACCCAGACGCCGCGGCCTTGACCTTGTACTGGCCAATGCGCACGCTGGTGAATTCGTACTGCCCCTGGGCATCGGCGTTTACTGTGACTTCAACGCCCGTGGCCCCATTGACGAGGGTAACTTTGGCATTCGGAATCGCTGCTCCTGAACTGTCGTGGACAAAGCCGAGAACCGAAGCGGTCTCGAACTGCGCGTGTGCCGGAAGGCAGACAAACGTGCCGACGGCGACAAACAGCAGAGCAGCGACGAGCCCGCGAAGTTTTCCCGGCCAGCTTGAAAACTCTTTCGACAGACTTGAATAACTCATTTCTGATGGATCCTCTCTGAATTCTGGTTACTTTGCGTTTTTAACCTGGCTTGAGCGACATTCGACGCCCGGCCTCCTGAAATGAAAAGTGAATCGACTGCGACAAGCCTCAGCAGCCCCGCGCCGTCATCCACCTCCGGAAAAGGAGCGAGTGAAAGCCTTCAAAGTGGAGCCGATCAAGCAGGTCACCGGTGCGGGCCGCACGCCCGCTGAAATTACCCCACCGGCATCTATTCCTCTATCGCGTATCCAGCTCCGGGCATCTTGCGCCCTGGCGGGAAGGACCAGGCAGATAGAGTTCAGCGGCGGCGAAGATTGAGGCTCGCTGTTGCTTCTTCAAGACAGATGATCTTCAGATCCATCCAGTCGGAGAATGCGGAAATGCACAGAAAATAAACCCCAGGGAAGTCAAGAGGGGAGATGTGCATCAGTCGACCCCAAAAGCAATGAAACATGTCATGACCGCATCCCAGCGCCTGGGTCCACGGGCACGTTAGCGCTTACGTCAGAAAACCCTAGAGCACGCGGAAGTTAGTTGTCAAGAAATTTCACCTGCGTTCCTGAGGGGTAAGTATGGCGAATGCTCCTACCGTTCGTTAAGTCCCTATGAATGAGCATATTAGAGGATAGAGTAAACCAATTCTGATTCCCCGTCTTGCTCACCTTGAGAGTAGCGCACCGATCATGAACAGGTGATGAAGCTTTTACGAAAGCGCTGTAACAAAAAGCGCCTTCGTGGGCGAAAATCACGATTGGTTCAGAATTCAAAGAAGCCGCTCTTGAACATCCCAGGGGCAGAAAGGCGCGGGTTGTACGCGTCAGAAGCGGCTGGCAGAATCCGCAGACTGCCGGGTTGAATGAAAGCCCTCTTTAATATCGATGCGCCTATTGCTGTGATACATTGGCGCTTGCGAATCGCAGGCTTGGCGCGAGAGGTAAGTTTGCATGGCTGTTCGAATGAAGGATATTGCCGCAGAACTCGGCGTATCCCTGGTGACGGTCTCCAAGGTTCTCCGCAATAAGAAGGACGTGGGCGAGGCGACGCGCAAACGTGTTCTTCAGCGTGTGAGGGAACTGAACTACCAACCGAACATGCTGGCGCGCGGCCTTGCCTCGGGAAAGAGTTACGCGATTGGCCTGATCGTACCCGATCTGCTGCATACCTTCTTCGCGGAGCTCGCCAAAGGCGTGAGTGCCGGCCTGCGCAAGGAGTCTTATCAATTGATTCTTGCGTCGGCGGAAGAAGAGCCGGAGCTGGAGCGTCTTGAGATTGAGCACCTACTTGCACGCGGAGTAGATGCCCTGCTGATTGCGTCTTGCCAGAACAGCGCAGGCGGATTCGCATCGCTGATCAAGTCGAAGATTCCCTACGTGCTTCTCGATCGCAATCTTGAGGAGCTCAATCCACATTTTGTGGGGACCGACGACGTTGCCGCGGGCCGCATTGCGACCGAGCATCTAATCCAACTGGACCGACGCAACATCGCACACATCGGCGGGGAGCTGATCAGCACTTCAGTGGGCCGCCTGAAAGGCTACAAGGACGCGCTCAAGGCAAACCGGATTCCGTTCCGCAAGCAGCTTGTTTTTATTCGATCGAGACTTGAAGAAGCCGGCGTTCAGATTGGGAACAGCGCCATGAGCGAGTTGTTGAAGCTGAAGAAGCGCCCTGATGCCGTATTCTGCTACAACGATCTGACAGCAGTCGGGGCCATCCGCTGCCTGCTGGCAAACAAGTTGCGCGTTCCCGAGGATGTGGCCGTGATTGGTTGCGGCAACCTGCTGCTGTCGTCGTATCTCGAGGTGCCACTCAGTTCGATCGACCAGTCGCCGCAGCAGCAGGGAGAAGAGGCGGCGAGCATGGCTCTGTCGCTGCTTGAAGGCAAATCAAAGGCTGCGGCGAAGTACGTGTTGCTCAAGCCCAAGCTGATCGCCCGGCAATCGACACTTGGACGCGCCTGAGAGGAACCTGTCGACGACCGTTTCCCGGCGCCGAGGCCGACGCATCATCCCGCTGAACCGAAGACCCGATAGAGCAGATTCGGAGACGATGTAGCCCATAAGGCTTTCCCTCGGGGGCTAAAGCCCCTCGGTCTTCATTGATGTTGAGCGGCGCAGCTGAAGCGGCGCCCTTTCAAAACGGTCTACAGCAAATGCGAAAATGTGCGAGCGCCGGTCGCATCCGTTACTGGTTTCTTCCCTTGAGCTTTCGGTAGCGTCGAATCAGGCTATTTGTGGAGCTGTCGTGGTTGAGCGCCGGCTCTTGCTTGCTTTCGAGTTCGGGAATAATCCGTTGCGCGAGCACCTTGCCCAGCTCAACGCCCCATTGATCAAACGAGTTGATCTGCCACACGACTCCCTGCGTGAAGACGGCGTGCTCGTAGAGGGCAACCAGCTTGCCCAGAATATTCGGAGTAAGTTCTTCGGCGAGGATGGTATTTGACGGGCGGTTGCCTTCAAAAACGCGATGCGGCGCAAGCCAGTCGGGCGTGCCTTCCGCTTTCACCTGCTCCAGCGTCTTTCCAAAGGCGAGCGCCTCGCTTTGGGCGAAGACGTTTGCGAGCAGCATGTCGTGATGACGGCCGAGTGGGTTGAGCGATTTGGCAAAGCCGATAAAGTCACAGGGGATGAGCCTTGTTCCCTGATGGATGAGCTGGTAGAAGGAATGCTGGCCGTTGGTGCCTGGTTCACCCCAATAGATTGCGCCGGTGTTGTAGTTGACTTCTTTTCCGGCAAGGGTCACGTGCTTTCCGTTGCTCTCCATGGTCAACTGCTGCAGGTAGGCCGGGAAGCGCTTCAAATACTGTTCATAGGGCAGCACGGCCACGGTTTGAGCACCGAAGAAGTCGGTGTACCACAAGCCCAGCATCCCCAGCAGCACAGGCAAATTGCGCTCGAAGGGCGCGGTTTTGAAGTGCCTGTCCATCTCGTGAAATCCGTGGAGCATTTCGCTGAAGTTCTCAGGCCCGATGGCCAGCATGGTTGCCAGACCGATCGCCGAATCCATCGAATAGCGGCCGCCGACCCAATCCCAAAATCCGAACATGTTGCGCGTGTCGATTCCGAACTTTGCCACCTCGGGGCCGTTGGTTGAAACGGCGACAAAATGTTTGGCCACGGATTTCTCGTTGCCGCCAAGGCCCTTTACCAGCCAGGCGCGCGCCGATTTCGCATTGGTGATGGTTTCAAGAGTGGTAAAGGTTTTTGACGAGATGATGAAAAGCGTTTCAGCCGGATCAAGGCCCAGGACGGCCTCGGCAAAGTCAGTGCCATCCACGTTGGATACGAAGCGAAAGGTCATGCGGCGATCGCTGTACGCTTTGAGCGCCTCGTACGCCATGACCGGCCCCAGGTCAGAACCGCCGATCCCGATATTGATCACGTTGCGAATGCGCTTGCCGGTGTGGCCCTTCCACTTTCCGCTTCTAACGCGATCGCAAAACGCGGCCATTCGGTCGAGTACGGCATGGACTTCAGGAACAACATTCTTGTCGTCGACAAGAATTCTGGCATTCCTGGGTGCGCGCAAGGCAACGTGCAAAACCGCTCGTCCTTCGGTCACGTTGATCTTGTCGCCGCGAAACATGGCGTCGATCCGCGAGGACAATTCGGATTCCCGCGCCAACTCCAGAAGCAGATCAACCGTCTTGCCGGTGATGCGATTCTTTGAGTAATCGAAGTACAGGCCCAAGGTCTCAACCGTAAACCGCTTCGCCCGCTTGGGGTCAGCCGCAAACAGATCGCGCAGATGCAAGCTGCTCACCTGCCGGGCATGGTCTTTGAGAGCTTTCCAGGCGTTCAATGCGGTCAGTGGTTTTGGAGCTTTTATCCTGGCGGCGGGGCTCACCGATTTGGGCATATTCATCATCCTCTCGTATTTCATCTTGCCTGAATTATGGTTCTCGAGGCAGGTATGACCCTCGATCGCGGTTCTGGGCGCGTCTCGCTGAACTGGCGGAAGATGATCCTCTCTCAGCTGACAACCACAACTGCAACCAATATAGAAGACGCGCGCCGCTTCTGCACCGCCAGAGGCGGATGATGAATTTCTGTTTTTGCGCGGCGGAACGTTAGCCGGGCAGCGCGGCAGGTATCCGTCGTACTTTATGATCTTTGAAATGCATCTCTGTGCCTATCCCGCGTCAAAGGCAAATTCATGACATCGTCAGCGCAAAACCCGCTCGATTCAAAAGGCCAGTTGCGCAAGACGATGGGCTTTTGGGACGTCCTGCTTTTCAATATCGCAACAGTCCTTGGGCCACGCTGGATCGCGGCCGCAGGCCACAACGGTCCCTCATCAATCAGCCTGTGGGTGCTTGCCGCAGTGTTCTTTTTTGTGCCGGGAGCACTGGTGATCAACGAGCTTTCTTCACGCTTTCCTGAAGAGGGAGGACTTTACGCCTGGTCGAGAGAGGCCTTCGGTCCCTTTCATGGTTTTGTCGCCGGCTGGACCTATTGGATCTACACCTTCTTCTATTTTCCCGGCCTGCTGCTCGCCAGCGCCTCAATGGCCGCCTACATCCTGGGCGGGCGCGGCTCCGTCCTGGCGCAGGATAGAACCTTCCAACTCACGGTTTCACTGGGCATACTTCTTGTTGCCGTTGTCTTGAACATCATTGGTCTCAACATCGGCAAGTGGCTCCAGAATGCCGGCGGCGTGGGAACCTATGTTCCCCTCGTTATGCTGGTTGCGGTGGCGGCAATAGTATGCTGGCGGCAAGGTTCCGCAACCCATTTCACGATCGCAAACATGATGCCTACGTGGAACTGGGACACGGTCAACTTCTGGTCGCAGATCGCCTTTGCCTTTACCGGCCTTGAACTGGTTTCTGCCATGAGTGAAGAGGTGCGCGACCCGCGACGCACTTTGCCGCGAGCTGTGTTCGGAGCAGGTGCGCTCATCGCTTTGATGTACATAGTGGGGACCTTTGCCATTCTCTCCCTGGTGCCCGCGGCCGACCTCGATCCTCAAAGCGGCGTGTTTCATGCCATTACAGTTGGATCGGTTGCACTCAAGGTAGGCTTCCTCGGCGTGCTCGCCGCGATTCTGGTGACCTTTGGCAACGCCGGCGGTGTTGGCAGCACGGTAGCCGGCATTGCGCGCGTGCCTTTTGTGGTTGGAGTGGACCGTTATCTTCCCGCCGCCTTCGGCAAGATTCACCCCAAGTGGAAGACCCCGTGGGTTTCGATCCTGGTTCAGGCCGCGATCTCTGCTGCCATCCTGCTGGGAAGTCAGATCAATGAGACAACGCAAGGCGCGTATCAAAAGCTGATCGACGCAGGCATCATTCTCTACTTCATTCCATTTCTCTATATGTTTGCAGCGGTTATCAAACTGGCGTATCGCAAAGACCGAAATGAAAACCCACATGCGGTCCTGGTGCCTGGTGGCATTTCCGGCGTCTGGATCTGCGGCGGCTTGGGCTTCGCCGTTGTTCTCGGCGGTATCTTGCTTTCGCTTGTGCCTCCAGGCGGAACGGCGAACAAGCCGGGGTTTGAAATGACACTGGTTGCGGGAACAGCAGGTTCGATCCTGATCGGCCTCATTCTTTACTGGCGGGGCGCTCGCGCCAAACGCTCCCTGTCATGAAGAGTTCATGTCAACGGAGTACACTTGTGCTCAAAACAAGCACAGAGTTCATAGGCAAGAGATGGCGAATTCTTCCGATCTGCGACACGAAGAAGAGATGAAGCAGGCGCAGTTTGCCATGCGCCTCTCACTTGTCTTCGGCGTCATCATGCTTTTGGGGAAGTCGGCCGCGTACCTGATGACGCATTCGGTGGCCATCTTTTCCGATGCAGCCGAATCAGTAATTCACGTCATCGCGGTGGCCTTCGCAGCCTTCAGCCTTCGGCTTTCCGCGCGTCCTGCCTCCCGGCAATTCCTGTACGGTTACGAGCGAATCGCGTTCTTCTCAGCTGGCTTTGAGGGCGCACTCATCGTTGTGGCTGCAATCACGATTCTCGTTGAATCGATTCGCGAATGGATGATGGGCCTGCAACTGCAGCATGTCGGATGGGGCGTGGTGCTCATTCTTGCGGCCGGAATTTTGAATGCAGGGCTCGGCTACTATCTGATCCGCATTGGTAAGCGAACACACTCCCTTATCCTCGAAGCCGATGGCAAACATGTTCTGACGGACAGTTGGACCAGCATCGGTGTGGTGCTGGGGCTGGGACTGGTGCTGCTCACGCACTGGAAACCCCTTGACCCGCTGGTCGCCATTGCAGTGGCCATCAACATCCTATGGTCAGGCAGCCGTTTGCTTTGGCGATCCGCCGCGGGCCTGCTTGACTACTCCGA
>PLST01000140.1 GCA_003164255.1 Acidobacteriaceae bacterium
CTGTGCATCGTACTGGTGATGGTCGGAGCCAGCCGCCGCCTGGAATTAAAGCAAAGCAAGAGCTACGGTTCCGACCCCGCCTTTGAGATTTACTCACGGAGAGTGCCGGTCCTCTTCCCGTTTCTGCCGTTCTACTCCGTGCGAAGCCCGAAAGTGTCTCAGCGATGATGCCACGCCAGGTTTGCGTCGCTGGGGCAACTGGCTACCTGGGTAGCCGGCTCATCGCGCAACTGCGCGCACGGTCAATGCCGGTGGTAGCGATCTTGAAGGATCGATCTTGCGAAGCGGATCAGCAGAGGCTGAACGCTCTGGGCGCCACACTCGCTTTTGTTGACGCTTCCCGCATCGAGTCCTATGCTCAGGCGCTCACGGGAGCTGAGATCGCGATCTCGTGCATGGCGTTTGGGAACGTGCATGTCGACTCAACCAATGATTTTTGGGCTATCGATCGTGACGCAAACATCCGCTTTGGGGTTGAGGCGGTCCGCGCTGGCGCCAAACACGTCATCTTGGTGGCGACCTTCGAAGGGCGTGACTCCAGGGGGTTGACCGAATTCAGCGAAGCCAAAGAGAGTGCGGTAGACGCGATTGGCGCTGCGTGCAGCCCGGCAGGAGTCGCGTTCACAGTCATCCGGCCGACCGCCTATTTCAGTGATCTGACAAACCGGGCTTTCGACTCTGTGCAGCAGCACGGCCGCTACACCGTCCTTGGAGACGGATCGCATCGTATTAATCCCGTTGACGGAGACGACGTGGCAGTGTTCCTTGCCGACTGCATTGGCAATTCCAAGAAAGCGGGACGCGAGCATCAGATTGGAGGGCCCGACATTTTCACCTTTCGAGAGATTGGCCTGCTCGCTGCTGAGGTAATCGGCTTGCCCTACCCTTTGAAGATAAGGTCAATTCCCATATGGTCTTTACGATTTGTCGCGGCTATGGCGGCTATGGTCGGCCTCGCCTCACCCAAGAGCAGGCGATCAGCAGCTCTCCTGCGTTGGATGATCTATTCGAGTACCCACGACGCGGTCGCGATCTCCTGTGGCACACGGCGGCTCTGCGACGAATTCCGCTCGAAGCGCGACGCCCCGGGGCGCGCAATCTGAAAGGCTTCTCTCGGCGGAGTCGCGCTTGAGTGCCTGTCTGCGCCGGGCAACCTCTTCTCTCAGAGCGTAATCAGTTCGTACCGATCATTGCCCATCTGCAAGGTCTTCATGTACGCAAGCTGGTGCAGCCCGCTGCGCGACTCAATGCGCTCCACCATATCGTGCCGTTGCAGGTCAGGCTGTGCGTAGATCAGATCAACGGAGGCCTTGTCGATGGCTAGAATATCCCGTGATCCGAGAATACCGATGTCGTTGCAAGTCGGCTTAACTCCGTGCGGGTCGCAATCGCAGTCCACGGAGATATTCTTCAGAACATTGATATAGGTGATGTGCGAACCGAAATGTTCGGTGGTCCCTTTGCCCGATTCGACCATGCGCTCCAGGAAGAGCGGTCCTTTAGGCCATCCATCGCCGTGAATCTGCCGCTTGCCCACCTGTCCAGACGCACAACCAATGCCGATGTTTTTGAGGGACCCGCCAAAACCTCCCATAATATGGCCCTTCAAATGTGTGTAGACGAGGAGGGAATCGTAGTTCAAAAGGTTTTTCCCCACGGCAATCTCAGTGAGATGTACACCCGGAGTAAAGGGGTGTTCCGTCAACGTGGGTGATGAGTACTTATCAAGAAAGTCACGCATACCCGGAATTGGGAGCATCGCATCGCCGTCGGCGTCCATGATGTCGACCGGGCAGAAACTGAATCCATTGGTTTTCAGCGTCTCCCGATGAGTTGCCGTGTTTTGCCTCGGGCTCGGATAGAGGACGTTGCATTCCACGATGGTGCTGTTTGGAATCTGAGCCTGCAAGCCCTTGATCAGTTCAATCGGCAACAGGTTCGGCCCATGCGGTTCGCCACTATGCAGCTTGATGGCGATCTTTCCGGTCATGCCCTCGTTGATTTTGGCGTAGATTTTCAGCAATCCGCTGATGCTGATATCTCTCGTAAAATACACCGAAGATTTATTTTGTTCCGCATCAGCGCTGGCTGTATTGGTCGAGTCCCGAGATGAACATCCTAAAGGTTCCATAGTAATCACGCTACTTAAACTGACGACAAGTGACTGCTCTCTTTTGAACGGTTTAGGCTTGGATAGTCGGTGTAGCCGTGTCGCCCAGGCGTAAAGTAAGTGGCAGGGTCTGGAGTATTGAGCGGCTCATTGTTTGCAAAGCGAGTCGGCAGATCGGGGTTGGCGATGAATAATTGGCCAAAGGCCACGGCATCTGCTTCACCATCTTGGATCACTTGGTCGGCCAGCGCCTGAGTGTATTTCTCGTTTGCAATGTAGACTCCGCCGAACTGCTTCTTAAGCTGCGGACCCAGCCGATCCGGACCAAAATACTCGCGGGCGCACAAAAAGGCAAGCCCGCGTCTGCCAAGTTCACGCGCTACGTAGCTAAAGGTGGCTGGTGGATTTGAATCATGCATATCCTGAGAATCTCCGCGCGGCGCCAGATGCATCCCTACGCGCTTGGCGCCCCAGACTGAGATCACCGCATCGGCGACTTCAAGCATGAGCCGGGCGCGGTTCTCAATCGATCCGCCGTATTCGTCGGTGCGATGATTGGATCCATCCTGCAGGAACTGATCGAGCAGGTAGCCATTGGCTCCGTGTATCTCCACCCCGTCAAAACCAGCGAGCTTCGCGTTCTCTGCTCCCTTGCGGAAGGCCTCGACGATGCCCGGAATTTCGGACGTCTCAAGCGCGCGCGGCGTCACATAATCAGTCACTGGACGCACCAGGCTTACATGGCCAGCGGGCCGGATCGCGCTGGGAGCAACCGGAAGCTCACCTTCCAGAAAGCGTGGGTCTGAGATCCGGCCCACATGCCAGATCTGTGCGAAGAAACGACCGCCTGCCTGGTGCACTGCGTTGGTCACCGGCTTCCATGCTTCGATTTGTTCCGGCGACCAGATGCCAGGCACATTCGCGTAGCCAACACCCTGCGGTACAACCGGGATACCTTCGGAGATGATCAGTCCGGCGCCGGCACGCTGTGTATAGTATTCGGCCATGAGTTGCGTCGGAATGTGCTCTGGTGTGCCACGCAAGCGAGTAAGCGGGGACATGATAACCCGGTTCGGCAGGTGGATGTCGCCGATTTGGATAGGGTCTAACAGAGAAATCATAAGGATAAGTCCTTCAGGAAAAGTGTTCTGTTGCTTTGGATGTTTCCGGCGGATGGAAGATGGCAAACCTGACTTTCGATGAGATTTGCAATGTGTACCGGTTGGATGCAATTAGCCTGCAATGGTTGACTCTTTGATTGAACTCGTCGCCGAGCGATTCATCTGCTCCCTTTTGCTCATTCTTTTTGTCTTCAAGGCCTGAGAACCGCAGCTACCAGGACTGCGAGTCCGTTCCATGCGATTTGTACCCCAATGCAGAGCAAAATGAAGGCAACCACCCGCAGGATGCCATGCGCAGTAGACGGAGGAATGATCTTGGTAATCCTTGGAGCATACGCGTAACAGAAATAGACAAGNNGTGAGTGTCAGGAGCGCGACAAGCGTGCCAGGGCCGGAGGTCACGGGAAAAGTGAACGGGTAGAAGGCTCCCTGCTCAAGATACCTTGCTCGTGTTTCGTCTCGTACCTCGCTCTCTTCCTCCTTGTTCTTAATGATCGCGCGTGCGTCTCTCTCGTTCAACACAGACCATCCCATTGCCGCTATGACGATGCCGCCGGAGAGTTGGACAATCGGCAGAGAGATTCCGAAGAAATTGAGGATGGCCGCGCCCAGCAATTCGATTATGGCCAGGAAGATGATGTTATTGATCGCAATCTTGCGCGCCAATGACCGATAGACGGCTGGCGCTGCTTCGCCGGCGAGCCCAAGAAACACGAGAGCCGACCCGAGCGGATTGATCAGCGGCAAAAGCACACTGAAAGCGATAAGAAACGACTTCCAAAGGAGCAACAGCGGTCCCCCTACTTTATGGCCTCAGTCTCTCGGCTGCCACAGCGGGAGCTGACCTTGCCAGATTCGGCTACCGCAGAGATGTCCGACCTAGACGCCATATTCGTGCAAGGCTAGAAAGACCTCCGACACAACGCGGGGATTGAATTGTCCCTTGTATAACCGTCACTCGCGTTTCCGGCTACATCAGGGCTGCGCCTATCCGAGAGGACTCCTCCAGGATCATGATTGTGTGCCCTCGCGCATCTCCGTCGCGAATGAGAAAAACAGCAACTGAAAGAGAAGCGATACCGCGCCTACACGATATGTTGACGCGTTATCATCAGGTCGTTTCATAGGGATCACATTACACTTTCTCTTTGCCCAGTCACTCTTGCCGCGCTTGCGCAAAGGTGCTGTATACGTGAGTGCTCCGAGCGCCCAATGCGATTGTCAATATGTAATGCGGGAATAAATGTATCCAATTGAACAGATGGTCAGCCGTCCCAGGCCAGAGAATCATGCTGAACGCACAGGAATGGCTTCGGCCGTCAGCATAGAAGTTCAACCATCGCCCATGATGTCCTCAGAGAAGGCCAGTAGCTTGGCTTTTACTCCGCACACGTCGCAATCCGCGACCAGCCTAATTGATTCGAAGAAATCGGGAGAAAGCAATGTCAGCAACAAACTCTGTAGTCGCCGTATACGACTCTCACGAGGAAGCGGAACGCGCTGTCAAGGCGCTCCAACAGGCCGGGGTCGACATGAGGAGCCTGTCGATTGCAGGACGGGATACGCATACGGATGAGCATGTCGTCGGCTACTACAATGCGGGTGATCGGATGAAGTACTGGGGCAAGGTAGGAGCATTCTGGGGCGGATTCTGGGGACTGCTCTTTGGGTCCGCAGCGTTTGCAATACCAGGCATTGGACCCATTCTCGTTGCTGGTCCACTGGTCAGCTGGATTATCGCAGGCCTTGAGGGAGCGGTTGTTGTCGGCGGGGTCAGCGCTCTCGGAGCAGGCCTTGTGAGTATTGGCATTCCGAAGGACAGCGTCTTTAAGTATGAAGCGGCATTGAAAACCGACAAGTTCCTG
>PLST01000144.1 GCA_003164255.1 Acidobacteriaceae bacterium
GCCTTCACCGGCGCAACCCTCGAGCAGGGGCTGCGGCTGCTCACGGGCAATCCCGCGGCGCTCACCGGCTTAGAGTCCGAAGCCGGCACCCTCGCCCCCGGCGGCCCCGCCAACCTCGTCGCCGTCAGCCCCGACGGCCACCTCGCCGCGTCGTTCCTCAACGGCATCTCCGTCCTCGCATAACGGGACAGCGAGGGCGGACACCTGAGAGGCCACCCGGATTCTTACCGGTCTTCCTTGTGGACGAGACGCCTCCAATGTGGTGTACTTGAATCGAAAACCAGGTGACGCGCGAGATGAAGAACGAATCTAAACTTCGGCTGGTTTTCGATGCAGCTACGACGGCCAAGAGTGCAGTAGAGAGGCCTTACGTCTCCGGATCCCGTCTCCTTGACGAAATCCTTGACCAAGGAGTGATGTTGGGTGACGCTGGCGAACTCCTGGTTCGCCTTCCACGCCAAAGCGTGGATCTCTTTTTTACGAGTCCGCCCTACGCCGACGCACGAGCATATAGCCGCGTCCACCCGGATCGCTATGTCGATTGGTTTCTGCCCTTCGCTCGAGCCATGTACAACGCGGTCAAGCCGACCGGCAGCTTAATTCTTAACATCAAGAACCGTGTTGCAAACCGCGGCCCGCTCCGCGGCCAGCGCCACCCCTATGTCTATCAACTGGTACTCGCCCTGCAATATATGGGCTGGCGGTGGGTCGAAACATACATATGGGCCAAACCAAACGCCGTGCCGGGCAGGTTTGGACCCAGAACCAAAGATAGCTTCGAGTACGTTTATCACTTCGCGCGCACTGCCAAGCCATATTTTGATTTAGCCGCATTGAGAATCCCCTACAAGGCCGATTCCGCCGAAATCGAAAGGCGTAAGCGCGATACAAATGGACGGCGCAACACGGGAGCGGGGTTCGGCCGCGACCGGACAAAAACCTACTTGCTCGGAGGTGCAGACCCTGGCAACGTCGTCAATGTGCCGCAAACCTACAATCAGCACTACGGCGTGGAACATACTGCGGCCATGCCTGAAGGGCTCGCAGAGTTTTTTATCAAAGCCACCAGTCCCATGGATGGTGTCGTCCTCGACCCATTTGCTGGCTCTGCCACCACTGTTGTAGTCGCGCGACGGCTCGGACGAAGATCGGGTGGAATCGAAATCCATGAGAAATTCGCGCTTGACGCCAGGCGCCGAATCGCTGCGAATATCGCAAGCGACACGCAGGGTAGACTGTTCGGCGCTGCCGCCGGTTAAAGCATGACCCAAGCCATCTCGACCATCAAGCGTATCGTCGAAGCACCGAACTGGAACCAGCGCGTCGCGCAGATTCGATTGATTCCGCAGCACCACGGGACAGGAGAACATGCGCAGATCTTCGCAGAAATCGCTCGTCTGCTGTATGTGCCTCATTTGGCCCCCGACTTTGCCTACATCCATGAGGCTCCATTTTACGAACAAGAGTACTTCGCTGCAGCGTACGATGCCGCCCATCGGGCTACAAGAGGATTTACAGAAGTATCGGAAGACAATCTGAAGAAAACGATTGAGAGCGATCCGAAAACGCTCCTGGTTTTCCGGACTATCCTCGGCCTGACCCGAGAGGAGTTCGCACAATCAACGACCCTGGCCGCAAAGCCTGTTGGGCTGCAGAGCCTGACCCCCGGAAAGGTCGACTCCATGGAGCGGAATGGATCGGCAACCACTGCGGAGCAGGCACTGGTCGCGGCCAAAACAGTTCGGCTTGTCATGGACGGAACTCTCTTCGGTGAGCCTCCTGCTGGCTTGCGGAGCAAACAGGCTAAACCGGACACGGCGCGCGGCTGGGAGAGTGTCCAAAGATTCGCAACCCGCGGCGTTCCGTTCGCCACCTTCCTACACCAAAGACATTACGGCGGAGCCTTCCGGCAAGTCCTGGACGCTACTTCCACGCAACGCGGAAACCTGATCGAAGAGGCAGTGCAGTCCCTCTTCAGCGAATACCGAATCCCGTTTCTCCGCACAGGAAGCAACAATCAGGCCGAGATAGCCTCGAGGTTCGAGGTCCGCGTCACGCCCGCACCGGATTTCGTTGTATTCGACAGCGCAGGCTCCCTAAAGGCAATGCTTGAGTGTAAAGGCACGAACAACGGGGGAACTGCTCGCGACAAGGCATTAAGGTTTCGAACATTACGCGAGGAATCCATTCGTTTAGGCGGAATCCCACTCATCGCGGTTCTTGGCGGTTTGGGGTGGGCAAGGGTGAATGATGCCCTGGGTCCGGTTGTTCGCGACACGGAGGGAAGAGTATTCACCCTCGCAACGCTGAACTCTATGCTTGAGGTCGCTCCATTTCCATCACTCGTCAACACGGCCGGCGCCTCCTGACCTTTTCTCGGGTAAACAGCTCGCCTACCCCGTCCATCGCCGCGACGCCACCCTCAAAAAAAGCCCCGCACAGCCGCCCCGCTCCCGCCGAAAATCTCACCCTCCCTTTGCTCCCGTCCGATTAACCGTCGCCCCGCAACCCACTCCCGCCCGTTTTCCGCGCAAGCCCCTGAAAACAATCCGCAAGCCCCGCCCTTCGATTTGCAGATAATTAAGCCCTCCCGGCGCATACTGTTCCCAACAATACAAAATCAGGTCTAAGGTCCGCGGAACCTCGTCTTTCTAGTCCCAGGTCCCGAGCCCCTGCCGGGGTCCCCGGCGAGCGGTCTTTGCTCGCCGGGGCGGCTTAGTTCCTGCTTTTCACAACGGAGGAATCACCCATGGCAAGCAAACAGGAACCCACTGAAATCGAGACCGTCGAAAAACCCAGCCCAGCCCTCACAAACCCCGCCATCTCCCGCTGCGCCGAGGCCTGGGACCAGGCCTACAACGAACAAATGGACGAGGACGAGGACGAATACGACGCCGCAGAAAAAGCGGGGGAGGCCTACCGCGCCGCTCTGCCCCCGCTCACCAGCCGCGACAACTGCCGCGACTTCATCGCCTGCGTCGCCCATGGCATCTTGCTCGGCGCCATCCCTGAGAGCAGCGCCGGCAAGCTCCTGTACGCCGCGCAGGTCGCCCTCGGCGCCGTCAGCGCCGAAGAAAAATCGCGCGAATCGGCGGGCTACGCCGTCTACGCCAATCTCTCCGAAACCGAAACCGCGCACGTCAAAAAATTCATCCCCAAGCGGAGCAAGATTGCATGACGAAAATGAAAAACATTACCGTCTCCATCTCCGAAACCGCCTACCTCAGGGCGCGTGTCTGGACCGCCGAACACGGCTCCTCCCTCTCCTCCGTCGT
>PLST01000391.1:0-145 GCA_003164255.1 Acidobacteriaceae bacterium
ACCTGGGATGCCATCCTTGCAGGCACTAGTAGCGCGACCAAAACAAGCAGTGTCCCAACAGCCATTGACCTTCGACCCACGTAGCTCAGATTCACCATCATGCTCTCCTCTCCGGCTCCTACCCGCGTTCCCCGAATCCAGAAAC
>PLST01000391.1:232-6121 GCA_003164255.1 Acidobacteriaceae bacterium
GGACGGACACCTGAGTTTTTGGCGCGAGCGCGGCGACCGGCAGTAGTTGAGCCGCGACCGGCAGTTCCAGGTTTGGCCAAGCCCGCGGGTGGGCCGCAATTGGGCCAGGGTGGACTTAATCTACTCCTGGGCCGCGGATCAGAAACCGGATATTCGTTTGCTCGCGCTCGGCAATGTTTAATCAAGGACTCTCAGATCGAACGTGCGTACCAACTCCGCGCCACTCAGATCTTCAGCGGAAGACTCTTTAGGGCGGGTCTCCCTGAAGAGGCGTAAGTTCGATAGCATCACCACGGCCGGACTAAGACGAACGATCGATGGAAACTTCACACCGGAGATCAGATGATCGGCCAATAGGCGGACCACGATTTGCCCCTGTCGATAGGGCTGATGATAGATGGACGCGGAGATTGTGCCCTTTTCGAAATATGGGCACATATCCAGGAAGAGATCGCTTGTAATGAGTTTCACTTGTCCTTCGAGGTCTCCCGCTCTGAGCGCCCGGCAGACAGGAAGGCAATTGACGGTGTTGACATAAATTCCGGCAAGATCGGGAATGCTGCGCATCAGGTCCAGAGTCTTTCGAAAGGTCTCTTCTTCGTCTTCGTGGCCTTCAATGACGGCTGCGGTTTCCCCGCCCAGACAGTGCTTGGGGAAGGTCTCGGAAAACCCCTCGGCCTTCCTCTTGTGATCTTCAGCCATGAGCGTCCCCGCCACAACAGCCACTTTCGAACCCGGAGGGACAATCTTGCCGAGCAGCTCACCCGCCACGCTTCCGCTCAGGTGGGGTTCCACGCAAACCGCGCAGGAACGGCGGCTTTCTGAAGCATCCGTGTCGACGCAAACCACCCGTATGCCTTTGCTTTCGGCTTCGTCGATCAGTGGTTTCAAATCCTGGGGATTGCCGGCGCAGATGATGATTCCATCCACATCGCTCGACACCAGTTCCTGGAATGCCTCGACATCTCCCCCACCCAGGTTCTGAATGGGGCGATAAATGAACTCAACACCAAACTGCGAAACCCGCTCTGCCTCTTCCAGAACTCCACTCCACAGTTCGTCGTAGAAGAAGTGAATCTCGCGTGGAATGCAGACACCTATCTTGGCAGTCGCCTTGCTGGCCGACAGCGCTCGAGCCGCCAGGTTCGGTCTGTATCCAATTTGCCGGGCTATTTCCAGAACGCGTTGGCGTGTTGCTTCGTTGATGCCGCCGCGCCCGTGCAGGGCACGGTCGACAGTGCCCCTGGAGACCCGGGCAATCTCCGCGATGAGATGAACGCCATGTCGTTCTTTTTCCATGCTCGTAATGTAAAGTACGTTAACACAGAAACCGGCTGCGGTTGCCCTGACCGGGCTTCCCGTTGTTTGCCTGTTTTCAAGGGCGACTGAACCATGACTTGGAGAGCGTAAGCGACAACCGGCACAGGTGAAGGCGAATCGGCGGGTGGCCCAAGTCTGCCCCTCTCACAATTGACTGGATGCATTTGTTGAGAGCCAGACCTCGGCCACCCGACCAGAAGTCTATGCGGAATTCAGGGCCGCAGCCTCACACCCGGAATCTTCCGGTCTCCTACTGCACCGTAACGGTCACCGTGGTCTGGGCGGAAAGGCCGCCGGACGTCCCCGTCACCGTGACGGTATAAGTTCCGGCGGTGGTTCCGGCAATGCCCCCGCCACCACCACCTCCTCCTCCACTGCCGCCAGTGCTGCCACCGCCGCAACTGCTCACGCCGCCGGCCAGCGTTATCAGCGTCAACAGCGCAAAGAAGGTCAACCAGCGGCGCCGCCGCTGCGGCAGCAGAAGCAGCAGAACGCCCGCCAGCGCAGGTCCGCCAGCCGCATACCAGGGGAGCCGTGGGTAGGCGAGCGCGCCACTGGTAGCCGCCGTGGTCGTCACCGTCATTGTGGCTGTGCAAGCGGTGGTTGAGCTGATGACACAAGGTGTGGTCGTGCCGAAGCTGAAGGTTGGCAGGTAGGTGGCGTTATAGCCGGGCGGCGCGGACAACAGCACCGCCGTCAGAGCCACGCTGCCGGTAAAGCCATTGGAAGGAGTGATGGTAATAGCAGAGGTGTTGCCGGAGGCGGCGCCGGGCTGGATGGTCACAGCCGTGCCCGCGAGAGAGATCGCGGGCAGAGGAGGGGCCGTAACGGTAACGGATGCGTCTTGGCTACTCCCGTTGTAGAGGTTGGCGCTGTTGGCATCGGGGGTGTAAAACACTATGAACGAATCTCCGCCCACAACTAAGGTGCCAGCAGGGATTGTCACGGTTGCTATTCCGTTGACCAAGGCCGAAGAATTCGTATAGTTGTTGCAGCAATAGGTCATAAGCGAAACGCTTCCGGTTGGGGTTGCATATCCGCTCTGGCCGCTGACGGTCGCCGTTACGGTCAAAGTCTGCGCGGTGGTGATGGTATTTGCGGAAAGCGACAGGGCCGTGGTGGTGGTGAGTGTGTAGATGCTGACAACGGTTTTGCCGGAAGAGGACGCATAACTGGCGGAAGCGACAGAATCCGGTGTATAGGTTGCGGTAATCGTGTCGTAACCCGATGCAAGCGTGAGCGCTGGAATACTGAAACTGGCCGCGCCATTCTGGAGCGGCACTGCTGCGGAAGTGTAACTGCCGCTGCTGAAGACTACCGTTCCGGTGGGGGTTGGCATACCGCTCAAGCCCGAGACGCTCGCTGTGAGGGGAACGGGTTGCGTGACTGAGAAGTTAAAGCCTGTCACGGTGATGGCAACCGTCGGGGGCAGCTTGGAACCGACGGTGACGCCCACGGTGGCTGACGCGGAGGCATTGGAGTAGATGCCTGACGGCGGGCCTTGTTGGCCGGTTTGATAGGTGGCCTGCAAGGTATCGATACCGGTCGTAAGCGTGCCGCCGGGAATGGTGAACGAAACGCTGCCATTGTTGAGCGTGGCGGTGCCGCTGTAGCCGCCGCCCGAAAGCGCGATCGTCCCTACCGGGGTGGGATTTCCACTGCCTCCGTCCACGCTAACGGTTACCGTCAGTGGATCGGTGCTGGCTACCGTGCTGCTGGCGGGAGTCACAGTTACGGTGGGCGTGAGAAAGTTGACGGTCAAAGAGCTGGTGCCAGACGACGGTGCATAAATTGTGGAACTAACGCTGTCGGGGGTGTAGTTCACGACAGGCACCCCGTAATACATTCCCGCCCCGATTGTCTCCGCCGGAATGTTGATTGTGGCAGAGCCATTGACCAAGGTAGCGGGCGCCGAGGAGTAGTTACAGTCGTAAATAGAGCAGGTGAACGTGACCGATCCAGTCGGAACTGGGTCGGTGTTGCGTCCCGCCACGGTTACCGAGGCCGAAAGCGGTTGCAGCACCGTAATGGGGTTGGGGCTGTACATCACGTTGACTGTGGGAACCGGCACGGTAACTTGGATTGCCGCGGTCGCTGTACTGATGCTGTAGGTCCCGGAACTGGCCGAGTCCGGCGTATAAGTGGCGGTCAGCGTTGCCTGTCCCACGGGCAAGGTGTATGCGGGGATCGAAAAACTCGCCCCGCCGTAAATAAGGGTTCCGGGTTGGGAAGTATATCCGCCGGCAGTGACGACAACAGAACCAGTTGGACCGTAGAGGGCCTGACCGCCGCTTACAGTAATCCTGAAGTTCAGCTGTTGCGACGCGGGGATGGTCGTAAGGTTTGAGAACGCAATCTGGGTGACGATTTTGCCGGCGTAGCCGTTTAGAAAATTCCCAATGTTCACTGAGCCCAGTCCCGTGACTTCGTCGTAGCCGGTTCCTGCCAGATAGCCTGCTTGCCCGCCGGATAGCCCGGTGGGGCCGGGAATGCTGTTGTTGCACATCGAGGGCGTATTCACGCTGCAATTTGTCGCGCCGCTGGTGGCGACGGTCACATCGTTGAAAGCCGTGGGTGTTTGTGTCGCCGTTTGATAGAGGTTGGGATTGAGATTGCCCTGGGCGTTGCCCATCCTCTCATTCAGCAACGCCGCCACCCCGGCCATGGCGGGAGCGGCCGCCGAGGTGCCGGAGAAAACCACGAAAGAGGTGCTACCCTGGCTGTTGGTTATGCAACTGCCGCCGCCGGCGGCCAGACAGCCGAAGTAGCCATCATGGCTGGCGGCGCTAAAGGAGACATCCGGTGTGTAGCGGCCACTGCGGGCGACCGGCACGCCGCTTCCCACCTGCCAGGAGGGTGTTGCGACATACGCGCTGACGCCCCCTCCGGTCGCGGCCACCACCGGCTTGGAACTCGAATCCAGCGGTTCATTCCAGGCTCCCTCGGGGATATAGCTGAGGGCCGACGCCAAGTTGCTGGAACTACTGCTGTTCCAGTAGAGAGAGGGGTTTGCGGCATCGTTGAACTCCGTGCCGCCCACGCAGGTGGCGTAACTGGACGCGCAGATGTAGTTGATGCTGTTGGGTGCGGGGTTGGCCGGCGGAGTGGTGAAGGCCCTGTCGCAGCCGGAGGCACCGGCGTCGCCCGAGGAGACAAAGACGGAGATTCCCTCGCCGGCGGCCTGCTGAAAGAGTGTATCCCAGTAGGTGACACCGCTGGAGCCGGCAGCCGACTCGCAGGAGCCAAAGCTGATATTCATTACCTGCGCCGGAACCGGGCTGGTCTGGACCAGGTACTGCGCCCCATAGTCGATGCCATCGGCAGTCTTGGTGCTGGCCGAGATGACCAGCAGCAGTTTGGCGCTCCACGCGGTGCTGCCTGCGCGCAGTACATCCAAAGTGGCCTCGCTCTGGTCGCCGACCGATATGGTTCCTCCCGGCGGTGCGGTATAGGCCGGGCCCGGATCGACGCCACCAAAGGCCGTGGGTACCACCTCCGTGGGGTTTGAAAAGCTGGTGGTATAGGCCAGTCTGTTGAACTGAGCATAGTCGTCCATATCGGTGCGCGAGCGGCCTACGATGCCGATGGTCTGTCCTCCGCCCGAAAGGTAATTTGGTATCGAATAGATGGTCGCGAAGTCGGCCGGAGCGATGAAGTGGTACGCCGTGCCGCCGCTTGTGACAGTCAGTTGCGGATTCGCCGAACTCTCCGTGCGAGCGATCAGGTTTGGGCTGGTTTGCAGCGTAAACAGGCCGCGGACCGCGCGGATGGCGGGCGCCAGCGCGACCGGAATAGAGGCCTCAGAGTTCAGCGCAACACGGCGCTCGCTGTTCACTCGATAGGTGTGCAACTCGCTCTGAAATGCGCCGTCGACGGCAGCCGCCGTTCCGCTGAAAGCGATAAAGACCCGGCTGGGGGCGACCCAGTCAACCTGGAGACCGTTGCTTTCGAGCCACCCGGTCAGGGAATGCAAATCGCTGTCAGAAAGGCCGAAGCGGTCGCCCATCTCCTGCGGCGTAAGCCAGTGGTGATAAAGGGGCGAAGTGGGGTTCTGCTGGTCGGCCAGCAGTTGCTCCAGCGCCGCCTGCTGCGCGGCGGAGCGGGCCAGCACCAGCGTCATCTGCCCAACCTGTTCCTGCGGACCCAACGCGCCCAGGTCGTTCGCCGCATTGGCCCAGAGCGGATGATGGTTGGCCAATACGGCGGGCCGCGACCCATCGACGGCGTTCACAATAACGCTGGGCCGGGATTGCGCCTGGACCGCGACACCGGCGCAGGCGGCCACCACCAGCGCCAGCCAGACGAGCGACATCTTGTTACGGAGGTTGAAAGGGACTGCTCGAACACGCTGGGCGGACGAGGCGATCAAGAATCCAATATAAAATCCAATATGAAGTAGAGGCATCCCCCAAGTTTCCTTTCAACTAGAGCGGAGCTGAAAATCCCCTGCGATCATCGCATAAGGCGGTGCCCCCTTCAAGCGCGATGGTCCGCAAAGTCGATAATCAGGCTCGGGTTCCGGTCGTCATGGAACGGCACAGCCGATCAACTCTTTGCCGTTGCGAACTA
>PLST01000391.1:6135-10468 GCA_003164255.1 Acidobacteriaceae bacterium
AAAATTGTATAGGACGCGTTGTGAAAGCCAAAATACCCCATTCGGTTAACCACTGCCCCACTCGGCCTGATCCTCTGCCGAATCAGGGCTGCGGCATCACCAGCACTTCTACCCCCGACGCAGCTTCCTTCTCGTGGAAGACTTCTTCCGTCGCCTTCTTGAAGTCCTCCGCCTGCGCAGTGGGAATATCAGTGAATGTCTGCGGATTGCGGTCCGTGAGCGGGAACCAGGAACTCTGCACCTGCACCATGATGCGGTGGCCGCGGCGGAATGTGTGGAACAGGTCAGGCATCTCGAAATCGATGTCCGCCTCTTTTCCAGGCGTCAGTGCTTCCGGCTTCTCCATGCTGTTGCGGAACTTTGCTCGGAACGGCTCCCCGCGTAACAACTGCTGGTATCCGCCCATGTGCAGCGGCGGCGCATCCATCACCCGCTTGCCCACACCCGAAGGATCAGGGTCGGGATAATTCTCAGGATAAACATCGATCAACTTCACGTCGAAGTCGGAGTCTGTTCCTGAGCTCGCAATCTTCAGGTGGGGCGTGATCGGGCCTGCGATGGTCACGTCTTCCTTCAACGGCTCCGTTTCGTACACCAGCACGTCGGGCCGGTAGCTCGCAAAACGCTGGTCGTCCACCATATATCGTTGCGGCACCGTGTCTGTGGTGTAACCCACAAATGGTACCGGGTGGTTCGGATCGCTCACATACGTGTCTTCGCTCTTGGTTTCCTCCGGCGGATCGAAACTCAGCTTGCCGTCCGTGTGAAAGTAGAGCGTCTTTGCCGTTGCGGCTTTGGGCGGCCATGTGTCAAAGCGCCGCCAAACGTTGGTTCCCGTCTCGAACACAATGGCCTTGGCCTGCGCTGCGCCTTTTCCCTTCAGGTAATGCTCGAAGAAGGGAAACTGTATGCTCTCGCGGAAATAGGCCGCCGTCTTCGCATTGAAGTCCACATCGCCCAGGTGACTGCCGTCGCCGCGTGCCCAGCCGCCATGCACCCATGGCCCCTCCACCAGCGTCGTCGGCGTCTCCTTGTTGAATTTGCCAATCGCGTTGAACGTGCGATAAGGGCCCATCAGGTCTTCCGCATCAAACCACCCGCCCACCACCAGCACCGCGCAGTGCACGTTCTTCATATATTGTGACAGGTCGCGGGCCTTCCAGTAGTCATCGTAGGTGTCGTGTTTCACCTGGTCGTTGAACAGCCAGTTCGCCCCATTCAGTGTTTGCTTGTCCAGGTTGGCCACGTTGCCGGCGCGTAAATAAAACTCGTAGCTGTCTGGCGTACCAAAGTCGTACGGCACCGTCGGCACCGGGTGCATTGGATTTTCCTGCGGATGAAAAAACGGCGCATAGAATCCAAAGTTGGCCGACAGCATGAAGGCTCCGCCGTGGTAGCTGTCGTCTCCGCGAAACAAATCCGTCATTGGCGCCTGCGGGCTGGCCGCCACCAACGCCGGATGCGAATCAATAATCGACGCCGACGTATAGAACCCTGGGTACGAAATTCCCCAGATGCCCACCTTGCCGTTGTTGTTGGCCACGTGCTTCAGCAAAAATTCGATCGTGTCGTAGGTGTCGGATGCGTCGTCCACATCCTGCGGCCCTTTTTTCTCGTCGATGTGCGGCCGCATCTCCACAAAATCGTCCTCGCTCATCCAACGGCCGCGCACGTCCTGGTACACGAAGATGTAGCCTGACTTCTCAAACTCATCTGACGGTCCCAGGTTCTTCGGATATTGATCCTCGCCGTACGGGCCCACGCTGTACGGCGTTCGATCCATCAAAAACGGATACGGCCCGCCCGCCCCATCCTTCGGCACATACACAGCCGTAAAAAGACGCTTTCCGTCCCGCATCGGAATCCGGTACTCGTACTTCGTGTAGTGCGCGCGAACGTAGTCCTCTGCCGGCGGCGTCGCCGCAGGCTGTTGTGCGCCAGCAACTTCAATCGTCGGAATCAGTACGAAGACTGCAACGGCAACAAGGGGTCCCAATCTGAGCATCTTCGGCGGAATCTCCTGAGATTTCAGAGTATCCCACCCAAAGCGCTTCTCAAAGGCTCTTCAGCGTCGAAAGTCTTTCGCCGCTATCCGCGCTTTTTTCTTGACGCCGCATTTACGCCTTGTTGTACGCTTGCCTCAGTCAAAAGCCACGCGGCCTCGCTTCCCCGAGGCGCGCGCGTAATCAGCAAATCTCCAGGCAACCTCTCGACTCCTCAGTCGTCGAAGTGTTTCCTGTCAGGGAGGAAAGATGCACACGCACAGGTATTCCCTTTTCGCTGCGTTCGTTCTGGTTGCTGCCGCGCTCCCGCTCGCGGCGCAAAAACCTGTAGCCTCTTCCGCACCTGACATGCCTCCGGGCCACGCAATCAAGTGCGCCAAGGCCGACGGCAAAACTCCCTGCACCAACGATGAAGTTGCCGCGCTCAACAAGGACATTGCCGACGCAAAGCAAACCTATGGCGACACCACGGGCGCGATCAGCGACACCAAACAAACCCCCTCTGACGTAGAGCAGGTCGGCTCCGACGCGAAGCAGATAGGCACGGATGCCGCGCACCCGGTCGCCAATGCGAAGCAGATCCCCAAAGACGTCAAAGGCGCCGTCTCCGACACCAAGCAGGCCAACTCCGATCCCGGGACCGTAAAGTCCGATGTGCAGCAGGTGGCCCAGGACGCAAAGCAGGACGTACAGGATGTGGGCAAAAGTTTGAAAGGAATCAAGGCGCTCTTTCTCAAGTCGCCTGACGGATCTCTGGCCTGCAAGCAGCAGGACGAGTCCGCCTGCAACGATGACCAGACCCAGGCGCTCAAAGTCCATGCCGCTTCAAAGACTCCGCCCGTCACCGTCACACGCGAGGTGGATCAGTCCGGCCATTGACCTCTTTTTCTGGCCGGCCTGTGATCTGCCGCACATTCTCCCGGAACACCGTTCATTTCAGCCGCCGCTTCTGCCTCTAATTTGCGTTTTCCTCGCCTCCCGCAGGCCTTGCAGGTTTACCCTGCTTCTATAGTCTTTTTATTGCCGCTCGCGCCCTCCGGCACCGCGGCTTTACCCTTTCAGCCCAACAATCAATGGAGGAGTCCCATGTCTACTGAGTATCGCAATTTCCTCGCTCTGACCTACGATGAGCTGGAAGAACTCAATCTGGCAGCCAAGGCCGATCGCGCCAACCGGTTACCGGCCGATGAAATCCGCGAAAAGCGCCTGAAGTATCTGACTGACCAGAAGCACATCAAGGCCGTTACTGTGCTGTTCTCCGACCTTGAAGGCAGACTTCACCTGCTCGACTACGACAAGAAATTCCTGCTCGGCGCATACGAGAACCTCACCTTCGACGGTTCCTCCATCCGCGGCTTCACCGCGCAAAAGGAGAGTGATCTCCGCCTCGGCATTGACTGGAGCGCCTTCTACTGGGTCCCGGCCGACGTCTTTGGCAACGGCAAGGTGCTGGTGTTCGGCAACGTCATCGACAAGGACGGATCGCCCTACTCCGGCGACCTGCGCGGTGTGCTCAAGGCCTACTCTGAAAAGCTCTTCAAGGAGAAGCAGTACACCCTCAACGCCGCCACTGAGATTGAGGGATTCCTCTTCGCCGGCAGAGACGCCGAACAGCGCTACCACGAGACCGGCAAGTTCGAGTTCATCAACACCGGCGGCTACTACCATGTGCTGCCCCTCGACCCGCTCCGCGTCTTCATTGACACCGCGGCTGAAGTGCAGCGCGCCATGGGCTTCCAGAATGAAAAGGATCACCCTGAAGTTGCGCCCAGCCAGTTTGAAATCAACTACGGATACTCTGAGGCCGTAGCCGCGGCTGACCAGATCCAGCTCTACAAGCTGCTCTGCCGGCAGATCGCCGCAAACATGGGCTACACCGCTTGCTTCCTGCCCAAGCCCGTTGTCGGCGTCAACGGCAGCGGCATGCACACCAACGTCTCAGTCTCCCAGGGCAAAACCAATCTCTTCTGGGATGAAAAGGGTGAGGAGCAGCTCTCCAAATTCGGATGGGACTTCCTCGATCGCATCCTCTCGAATGCACTCGACCTCTGCCTCATCTTTAACTCCAGCGTCAACGCCTATCGCCGTCTCGATCCGCACTTTGAAGCGCCCAACCAGATCCGCGCTTCCGCTGTAGATCGCGGCGCCATGGTGCGCGTCCCCATCGGCAACCACCGCTCCATGCGAACTGAGGTGCGCGCCGTAGCCCCTGATGCCAATCCCTATCTCGCGCTCTTTGGCATCTTCAAGACCGGCATCGACGGCGAAATCTCCACCGGCGACAACCTCCGCGCCGGCGGACGCTATCTGCCCGACAACATCCAGCAGGC
>PLST01000391.1:10490-24210 GCA_003164255.1 Acidobacteriaceae bacterium
CAGTCGCTCTGGAATTTGTTCTAGAGCGAACTGCAAGCGGCCTTTCCGGCCGCCAAGCAAAAGTCGGGTGCCCCGCCCATTCCGCGTTCCTGGCGGAATGGGTGGGATACCACAAACTCAATCGTGGTTCCATCCTTTGTCTTCGGCCCACATGAGGCCTCATTTTGGAACAAAAGCCCATCGAATCCAGCGCCGATCACGAAGCAGCTCTGCAAGAAATCGAGCGTTTGTGGAACGCCGCAGAAGGCACAGCAGACGGGGACCGTCTGGAAATTCTGATGACCTTGGTGGAGGCCTACGAAAAGGCGCATTTCCCTATAGATGAGCCCGACCCGATCGAAGCAATCAGATTCAGGCAGGCAAACGTGAAAGAGCACGAAGCATGAGAACGTCTTGGATTGCTTCATCTGCTCTCTTCTTGTTTTTCGGTTCTTCCGCCCTGAGCTTCTGCGAAGAACCCCAAAAGGTCTCAGTCTGCCAACTCCAAAAGGACCCTCCCGCCTACAATCACAAACTGGTTGAAGTCGAAGCCTTTGTCTCCCACGATTTCGAAGATTTCACTCTGTTCGATCCTTCTTGCCGTTCCTGGCCTGCCGTCTGGCTTGAATACGGCGGCACATCCAAATCAGACACGATGTACTGCTGTGGTGCAACGGCCGGAAAAGCACGTCCACAGGTACTGACTGTCGAAGACATCCAGGTTCCCCTTGTCGAGAACGATCAATTCAAGCAATTCGACAAGGAGATCCAACCCCCCTTTCGCTCGGAGAAATTCGGCTCAGTCGTCAAGGCTGATTTGATCGGCCGCTTTTTCGCCGGCCGAAAGGAGCAATTTGGAAAAGGAGAGCCGTTCTGGGGCGGATACGGCCACATGGGCTGTTGCAGCCTGCTCGCAATCCAGGAAATTCGTTCTGTAAGTCCCCAGGATCGCGACGATCTCGACTTCGGAGCATCCTACGATCAACCAGAAATGAATAGGACCGGCTGTGGTTTCAGTTTCCTCACGCCCATTGAACCAGGGAGTATTGCACTAGAGGCTCAAAAACAAGCTGATGGCAAAGATGGCTCAGGTTCGTTCGAGAGCCCCGAAAGAGTCGCCTCCGAATTCCTGAAAGCAAAACTGAAATTGGATGCACCGGAGCCCGTGAACGTGAAAGAGACGCGAAGCACCAAGGGACGCATCGTATATCAATGGAGACAGCCACGTGGATCGGAGACTTACATGGTCGTTGTCAGCCGGCCTTCCTGGCTTTCTTTCTATGCAAGCGACCCGAAGCGGGTGGCTTGGGTGGTCACGGCGGCCTATGTGTCATCCTGCGGAAGCAGCAAGCAGGTTACCCGCATTCGGTAGTTATTGCGTGTCAAAACCAGGTGCAGGTGCCCCATCCTTTAGCTTTCTGGCGAAAGGGTGGGACGGAACATTCCAAATCGGCTTGCAATCCTCGATAATTCCGTCTAAAGTATAGATGGAATTATCACCATGCAAACCGTCGAATTCAAACTCAAGCAAGCCAGCGCAATTCTCGGCGTCTCCCAAAAGGATCTCCAGAATCTGATCCAGTTGAAGGTCATCCGGCCGGCCCGCCGCGATCATCTCTACTGGTTCAATAATCGCTTGCTCCTTGAGGCGAAGGTCGCTTTTCACTTGAAGGAATCTCTGGGCTCTTCCAGCGAGTTGATCTCTGTGTTTACCCAGATGCTCTCAAAGAGCATTGGAGAGGGCGATCCGAGAAAGCGCCGTTCTGTGTCGTTGCGATCTCGTCCCGCGCTCGGAACCCAGTCGATTGAAATCAAGATCCCCATTGGAAGTCTCGCGCGTGAGCTGGAAGCGCAGTTTCCGAGGGCCGCAATGAGCCCCGACCTTGCGCGTGGGCGGCGTCGCGCAGGGTGGCGGGCCGAGATGAGCCGTGCATTTGAAGATGCAGCGCGGCAAATGGGCAATGTGTCCATGGACCAAGTGAATGAAGCGATCAGGCAGCATCGCGGCCTGCGTAAGGCACTGCCAGAGGTCACGATCGTTGACGACCCCGCGCGCAAGACGGCCTAGAGGCGTGGTCGACACCTCGGTCCTGATCGCCGGGATTTCCGGCTTTCGCACCGGCGCCATCTCGGCCTCCAATCCCAGTGCCCTCCTGATGCGGGACTGGATGGAACGAGCGACCTTCACATGGCTCCTTTCAGAAGAGATTCTGTCCGAGTACAAGGCAATCCTGCAAAGGCTGAACGTCAGGCGCGAGACCATTGGAGCCCTCATCAATTTGCTTCGTGATAACGCCGAAACACTGTCTCCTCGCCTTCGGCGCGGCATTTCTCCCGACCCCGGAGACGAAGTTTTTTGTGCATGTGCCGAGCAGGGAAACGCCGATTTTATCGTTACACTCAATCCGCGCGATTTCCCTCAAAGCGCTCTGACCGCCAAAGTCCTTGCACCGGGTGAGCCCTTGCCTTCCGGGGGCGGAGCTGCACGCAGGAGAACGATGCGCCGCCAATAACACCCCGTTTCTTGATACCCGCTTGATGCCCGATGTGTTAAAAGCTAAACAACGGGGTACAGGCTGGAGGGGCTCCCGACCCGCGCCGCGAGGTTTCAATTCGACCTCTCAGCGAGGGCCGCAATTCCTTCCAACTCACTTGCCCTGAATCCGCTCGAACGAAAGCCCAGTCAGAAACAATGAGCGCCGGCCACTCAATGGAATTGGATTCGCTCTACGGAGACTACCCGCTCGACCACGCCTTCGACGAAATGCGCGAGGCAGACGGCACTCTGCGCTCCTACTACCGCGCCCTTGCCGAAAACCTCGCCAGCCTGCCCGCCGATGAGTTGCAGCGCCGCAAGCAGGCAGCCGAGCTCTCCTTTCTCACCCAGGGCATCACCTTCACCGTNNTTCCTCACCCAGGGCATCACCTTCACCGTCTACGGTCGCGACGAAGGCACCGAGCGCATCTTCCCCTACGACCTGCTTCCCCGCCTCATCACCGGCCCGGAATGGGATCGCATCGAGCGCGGACTCACCCAGCGCATCACCGCCCTCAATCTCTTCCTTCGCGACGTCTACTCCGACGCCAAAATCCTCACCGATAAAATCATCCCCAGCGAGCTCGTCTACAGTTGCAAGCACTATCGCCGCCAGATGCGCGGACTCCAGGTGCCGCGCAACGTCTACATCGCCGTCGTCGGCTCCGATCTGCTCCGCCTCAATACCGGCGAGTTCGTTGTGCTTGAAGACAATCTGCGCGTCCCTTCCGGCGTCAGTTACATGCTCACCAACCGCCGCATCATGAAGCGCACTTTCCCGCAGCTGTTCCAGAGCTACGGCGTCCGCCCCATCGAGCACTATTCGCAGTTGCTTCTGGCTACCCTCCGCTCGCTCGCCCCCGAGGGACGCCCTGAGCCCAACATCGTCCTGCTCACCCCCGGCGTCTTCAACTCCGCTTACTTCGAGCACACCTATCTTGCCCGCCAGATGGGCATTGATCTGGTCGAGGGCCGCGACCTCGTCACCCACGACAACATCGTCTACATGCGCACCACGGACGGCCTGAAACGCGTTGACGTGATCTATCGCCGCGTAGACGACGACTTCAGCGATCCGCTTGTCTTCCGCACTGACTCCGCACTCGGATGCGCGGGCCTCTTCAACGCCTATCGCGCCGGCAACGTCACCGTCACCAACGCCTTCGGTACCGGCTTGGCTGACGACAAGGCCGTCTACGCCTACGTGCCCGACATGATCAAGTACTACCTCGACGAAGACGCCATTCTTCCCAACGTGAAGACCTTCCTGCTGAGCGAAGACAAGGATCGTCGGCATGTGCTCGCGAATCTCGACAAGCTTGTGGTCAAGGCCGTCGGCGAAAGCGGCGGCTACGGGATGCTCATCGGGCCGCAATCGTCCGCCAAACAGCGCGAGGAGTTCGCCCGCCAGATCAATGCCAACCCCCGCAACTACATCGCCCAGCCCACGCTCGATTTCTCCCGCGCCCCCTGCCTCATCGGCAATCGCCTGGAGCCGCGCCACGTCGACCTGCGGCCCTACGTGCTGTTTGGCGACAGAATCAACATCGTCCCCGGCGGCCTCACCCGCGTCGCCCTTGAAAAAGGTTCGCTCGTAGTCAACTCCTCTCAGGGAGGGGGAAGCAAGGACACATGGGTTCTGCAATAGGAATTCGATCGCGCGTGCGCGAAAGCTCCACCATGCTTTCACGCGTGGCCGACAGTCTCTACTGGATGAGCCGCTACCTCGAGCGCGCTGAAAACACCGCGCGTCAGCTCGACGTCACCATGACCCTCATGCTTGACACCGGTAGCGTCAACGTCGAGGAGCGTTGGAGGCGCCTGCTTAAATCCCTCGGCGATCCTACTGAGATGGAGTGGAGCGGAAGCATTGACTCCATGGCACGCGAGCTGGTCTTTGACAGCGCTTATCCCATCTCCGTCACCTTCTGCGTCAACGGCGCGCGCGAGAACGCACGCCAGGTCCGCGAAGAAATTTCCAGCGAGCAGTGGCAGCGGCTCAATCGCCTCTTTCACCAGATCCACTCGCCGCATGCGCAAGCCCAGTTCAGCAACAGCATCAACGAAGCGCTCACCTCCATCGTCGACGGCATCCACCTCTTTCAAGGGGTTGGCGACTCAACCATGATTCATGGACAGGGCTGGCAATTCATCCGCCTCGGCCGCTACCTCGAGCGCGCCTATGCCACGGCAACCATGCTTGAGGTCTACCAGGAAGAACTCTTTGCCCACCCTGAGCGCGACCACTCCGGCTATCAGTATCTTGAGCTCGTAGGCCTGCTTCGTTGCTGCACCGCCTTCGAGGGCTATTGCCAGGTCTATACAGCCGACATCCTGCCCGATCGCATCCTCGAGTTCCTACTGCTCAATCGCGACTTTCCCCATGCCATCCGCTACTGCGTTGAGACCATCCGTTCCGCCATCGATTCCATTCAGCACACGGGCGGTCGCCGCTCGCCCGACGAAATCACTGCCGGCATCGGACGCCTCCACGCCATGCTCAGCTTCGCCACCATCGAAGAAATTCTCGCCGGCGACACCGGGGCCTTCCTCCATAACATTCGCGAGCAATGCCTCCGCATCCACGAACTCATCTATCGCTACTACGTCCACTACTCCATCCAATCCGCTTTAGCGGTGTAGCGCCGGTCTCCAGACCGGCTGTAGTGTGGGCCTTCGGCCCACGCAAATGCGGAACAAAGGCTGAAGGCTAAAAGCTAGAAGCTAGAAGCTAGAAGCTGAAAAAGTATCCTTCCGAGGACCGCCGGCACATGAACTTCTACTCAATCCGCCATCTAACGCGCTTCCGCTACTCCCGCCCCATCAGCGAGAGCATCATGGAAACGCGCATGAACCCGCGCTCCGACTCCAACCAGCACTGCCTCAATTTTTCGCTCTCCGTCAGCCCCCGCTGCCGCGTCTTCAGCTACCGCGACCACCAGGGCAACAACGTGCAGCACTTCGACATTCCCGGCGAACACAATCAGCTCGTCATCGTCGCCGAGTCGATCGTCGAACAGCAGCCCCTGCCCGACGTGCCCCGCTTCCTCGCACCCGATGCATGGAAGGCTCTCGACGAGCTCATCGAGTCCGGCGACTACTGGGAGATGCTGCTGCCCTCCACCTTCGCCGTTGAAACCGATGCGGTCCGCATGCTCGCCAGAGATATGGATGTCTCCCGCCGCGACGATCCTCTCATGCTGGTGCAGGAGCTCAACCAGCGCCTCTTTGAATACTTCGAATACGTGCCCAGCCACACCCGCGTCGACTCACCCATCGACGAAGCCATCGTCAGCGGCAAGGGCGTTTGCCAGGACTTCGCGCACACCATGATCGCGTTGCTTCGCCAGGTGCGCATCCCCGCCCGCTACGTCTCCGGCTATCTTTTCCGCGGCCGCGAAGACCACGACCGCTCCACTCCCGATGCCTCGCACGCCTGGGTTGAGGTTCTCCTGCCCCATCTCGGCTGGATCGGCTTTGACCCGACCAACAACCTCATCGCTCACCACCGCCACATCCGCACAGCCGTCGGCCGCGACTATGCAGACGTGCCTCCCACTCACGGAGTCTTCCGCGGCAGCGCCGAAAGCGAGCTCTATGTGGCTGTGCAGGTTGACGCCAGTGACGAAGCCCCGGCTCTCGACCGAAAAATGCCCATCCCTGAAGACTGGAGCGTGCTCGTCGAGCGCGCGCAGCAACCCCCGGTNNCGCCAACCACAGTCGAAGGATCTGCAGCTGCTTTTCGTTCCCCTGCCGACTCGGCTAATTCGCATCCCGGATCGGATCCTTCGCGCTGCAGAAAAATGGATGCCCCACTCATCGCACAGCCTCTTCGTGCGATGAATGAGAAAGAACCACCCCCACGCGTACCTTCCACTCCCTCTTCACCACTCACTACGGCATCAGCGATCGCAAGCCCACAAGCGCGTGCGTTTACTAATCTGGAACAGTCAACGTGAATAACTCTGCAAAATGGCGAGGTATGGCGCGTCCCGGCAAGTCTCGCCGCACTTACCCAATTCGCTTCCCAAGTAAGTTGTATCTCTTGCACCACCTTCTTCATTGACAAGAAAAATGTGCAGTCCTAAGTTGAAGAAACATGACAAAGGGAACGCAGGTTGTCCTCATTCATCCGGCATAAGTCGGCCGACACTCGCTGAGGAATCCTGTCCAACCAACCGGACGCAAACTTGAACCTCAATGCTGATTCATTTCTCAATCCCTGGACATTCCAAACGCGGAAAAATTCGGATCCGCGTACTGTTCTTCTGAATTCTGAACTGATCTAGGTTGACTTTGGTGAATGTAATGCCTTTTTGTGAAAAACGTACGACTGTTGTTACGCAATTCGTTCGCAGGCTTCGTGGAGGCGCCCAATCCATTCTTGCTCAAGCAGGCGACGGACTTTTTTATGTCGTCAAATTCGCCGGCAACCCTCAAGGGGAAAACCTGCTTTTCAATGAGAGCGCCGGAGCTGAGCTCTACCGCGCCTGCGGCCTCAACACGCCTTCGTGGAAGCCATTGTTGCTCACCGATGCCTTCCTCGATCGAAATCCTCAATGCTGGTTTCAAACCGAGACTGGGCTCGTAAAACCAACCGCCGGTTTGTGCTTCGGATCCAGCTTCCTGGGAGATGAATCAACCCGCCTCTTCGAGATCCTCCCGGAGGGGAGTTTCAATCGGATACGCAACCAGGTCAGTTTCTGGCTCGCGTGGCTGGTGGATATATGCGCCGAGCATGCCGACAACAGGCAGGCGCTCTTCCTTGAGGATGCACGTCGCCGCCTCGACGCCTACTTTGTCGATCAGGGACATCTATTCGGAGGCCCAAAAGGAAACCGGCGAGTGCACTTTGTCGCCTCGCGTTACCTTGATTTCCGTGTCTATCCGAATATATCCTCAACACATCTTTTGGATTTCTCGAGAAACTTGGGCGCTCTCAATCTTGACGCGCTCGGGGCGCGAATAAGAAATTTGCCCGATGAGTGGATGTTTGGTTCTGCACTCGACAGTTTTCAACGATGCTTGAATCGCCTGTCGGATTCTGTTCTATTGCAAAATTTGCTCGAAACGATCGTTCCCTCTGTTGCACGGAGAACCGATTTTGAACAATCCGCCCCACATCACTGTCGTGCCCCCGAGCCTGGGGTTCTGCGCTCTGGAGTACAGCCCCGGATTCAAACCCTCAACTCCATCGGACATCGAGTCTGTCATCCTGTTTGCGATTAAGAGCGAGTCCGGCGCCGTGTCCCTCCTCCTCCATCCGCAGTGGCAAAGGATTGTTCAGGACCCCGATCTGCCCTATTTTGCAGGGCTCATTGAGGATTTCAGAGCTCGGGCCAAACTTCAGCCCGATGCTTTGTTCCAGCATCTTTGCTCTCTATCCGTTGGCCCTCTCATTGTTCATCAATCCGGCACGGTTCTCGCCGAGGATCCCAAGCTGTCCGAGCTTTCCGCACAATTTGTACGCGCTTAGCGCATGCTCAGAACTGCGCAGCAGCAAACCGCCGCACAACCCGGCCGCCAGTCCCGATCGCAGGGCCAATCTTGCGAAGAATCGCCTCAAACCGCGCGTTCCCTCTCAACTGCAACAGGAGAGGATCCGAATGGAAGCCCAGGCTCCACAGCGAACCCCTGGAATACGATTCCTCCAGAAAGCTCACCGCCTCCCGCTTCTCTCCAAGCCCCAGAAGAACAATCGCCAGCAGGTATCCGCATTCCCTTCTCTTGCGTTCGCCCGTCCGTCGCAGGCGTCCCAGAATCTCCCACGCTTTCTCTGTCTGATCGCAGACCGCGTAGCCGTACCCCAAAATTGCCAACAACGTCCAGCTATTCTGAAAGGCCGCCGCAATCTCCTCGATTCCGTTTAGATTCTGAGCAATCGGTCCTGTCTGCGTCAGCGCCAGCGCTTCCACCGCCGCAATCATCGAGCCGTATGCGCCGCTCATCTTGGCCTGTTGCGCCAGTTCCAAAGATTCTTGGGAAGCCCCGTCCAGATACTGAATCCAGCAAGGAAGAAACGACAGCGGCGTCGCCAGTGGATTGACTTGCCACGCTTCCAATGCGCAATCGCGAGCCTCGGCCAGGTTCTCTTCCGCTATGTACAACAAGGCGCGCCCGGCCAGCGCGTGGGAATCGCGTGGATTCTCCCTCAAGACGTCTTCGAATTCAGCGAGCGCCTCGCGCCACTGTCTCCGGTACGTCATCTTGAGCCATGCATCAGTGCATTTGGCGTCTGGGTCGTTGGAACTCACTTGGGGGACCCGCCTCAAGGCTTCCATCGCACTCGGGTAGGCCACCGAACTGTCGGCAACTCCGAAAAGTGCAGCGGAAATCAAGGACCGACTAAATCCAAGCAAAGCCGCCAGATTGTCTGGATCTTCGCTGATCGCGTCCCTGTACAGCGCAGTAATCGAAGAAAGGTTTCGTTCCGAGCGGGAGTTCCAAAGCAATTCTGCCTTTGCCGTCAGTTCCTGAGACCTTTGACACCTCGCATCCGCCGCCGAGCGGTGTCCATCTCCACCCGCATGAAGCCCAACAGCAAAGTTCGCTACCCAGTCATCCAGCTCGCCTATGAAAGCAAACACGCTCCCTTTCGCTCCACCGAAGTGATGAACAGGCATCCCAAAATCTGCATGCCAACGCTGAACCGTGCGTTGACCCCGCCCCAGATAATCTGCAATTGATTTCCAGGAATCCAAGCGTGATTTAGACAAAGAGTCCCCCGGGCCTTTATGTGCAAAGACGAGTTCAGCGCAGCTTACTGTTCAAACGCTCGATCTGTGCCGCAAAAACGCGTGGGAAAAAATGAAGCAATTACTGGAGGTACGACGATCAAGTCCATTTCAAGTCCACCACTTCATCTGGAACCATCTGACGAACTTACAAAAAAGACCAAGCCGGGGCACTCCTCAATTCATCGTCTGAATCAAACCTGGCGCCGATTGCCGTGGAACGGCATTCCGGCGAGGCGAACTCAGCACGATCATGACCATCTGTTTTCAAACTGGATATGATTCCCGGTGGGCCCGGTTACGATAGTACCATTCAAACTTTCAAAAATGTCCGGTTGAAAAACAGTCCGGCAAGCTTTGGCAAGTATTGGCATACCTTTGCGCTTTAGGAAAAAGAAGACCCTGGTTACTCTAGTTCTATCAATAATCGTTAGCGGTCCGCATCTCTGTCCAGGCGCCTCGCACCCCGCGAAAGCCTGACGCGAAATTTGAAGCGCCCCAAAAGGTGCTGAAAGGTGCCGGCAAGGCCGAAGGAGAATTTTTGAGGATGAATGCTCATGCGGAAGCTGACGTGCTTGTCGGCGCGCCACCCTTGACCGGAACGGAACCGCAATCCCACACCCATCGCAGGCGCCGCGTCGATTACAACTCCGGCCGCGCTCTTGAGATTCTCGGGCACGCCATCGACTACTTGACCGATGAATACATCTTCGAGGGTGGAAAGGTCTTCGCGGATGACCCGCGTTTCCAGGCCGTACAGCTACTCATGGCGCTCAATCGCCAAATCTATTTCGCGCGCCCCGTCGTGCCTACCCTTTCCGAACGTCTATTCTCATTCCTCCGCCTTCGCCGCGCATAATCCTCCGCGCCCCGCCCCTTAGTCGCACAGTACACAAGTCTCTAAGTCCCCAGTCCCTGCTCGGCCGCAATCCTCTTCAACTCCGGCAACACGCTTCCCAAAGCCACCGACTTCGCATCCCGCGTCCCCAGCGCAAAGTAAACATCTCTGTACAGCCGATACAACCGCTCATAAACCGCCGCAGCCTGCGCATCGGGCTCGACCGTGCGCAGCGGCAAACACACCGCAGCCTGCGCCTCTTCAATCGTCTTGTAAGCGCCCGCCGCCATCAGC
Organism: Acidobacteriaceae bacterium; assembly: GCA_003164255.1. Taxonomy (GTDB): domain Bacteria; phylum Acidobacteriota; class Terriglobia; order Terriglobales; family Acidobacteriaceae; genus Telmatobacter. The sequence continues at coordinate 20,872 of PLST01000391.1, forward strand.
GCAATGATTCCCGAACCCAGGCTCGTCGGAATCCCTGCTGGCACCAGCACAGGTTTATTCAGCACATTGGCATACACCCGGTTGAGCACTTCGCTCTTTTGCGGAATCCCGCCCGCATTGATCACGCGATCGATGCGCACTCCGTGCTCCGCCATCCGCTCCAAAATGATGCGCGTGTGAAATGCCGTTCCCTCGATCGCCGCGAACAACTCGTCCTGCGCCGTGTGCACCAGGTTCCATCCCAGCGTCACGCCGCCCAGTTCCGGATTCACGAGCACCGTCCGGTCGCCATTGTCCCAGCTCAGCCGCAGCAGCCCGGTCTGTCCGGCCTTGTAAGCCTCCAAACCCTCTGACAGCGCAGCCACCGTCGTGGATGCCCGGCGCGCAATCCCCTCAAAAATGTCGCCCGTCGCCGACAGCCCCGCCTCAATCCCAATCATGCCCGGATGAATGCTTCCCGGCACCACGCCGCACACGCCCGGCACCAGCTCCGCCTTGCCCGCCATCGCCATAATGCACGTCGATGTGCCCACCACGTTTACTGCATCGCCTTCGCGGATATTCGAGCCAAGCGCGTCCCAGTGCGCATCGAACGCGCCCACCGGAATCGGAATCCCCGCCTTAAGACCCAGCTCCGCCGCCCACTTCGGCGAAAGATGTCCGGCCAGGTGATCGCTGGTCAGATACTCGCCGCCCAGTTTGGCGCGCACGCCCTTCAACAGCGGGTCCACGGCCACCAGGAACTCTTCCGGCGGCAGGCCGCCCCACTTGGGGTTCCACATCCACTTGTGGCCCATTGCGCAAATGCTGCGCTTCACGTCGCTCGCCTTCGTAATCCCGCTCAGCGTCGCCGCCACCATGTCGCAGTGTTCCAGCGCGGTCACAAACTTCTCGCGCTTCTCAGGATTGTGCCGCAGCCAGTGCAGCAGCTTTGAGAATCCCCACTCGTGCGAGTACACTCCGCCGCACCAATCAATACCCTCAAACTTCAGCTCGTGCGCCTTCTGCGTAATCTCCTGCGCCTCGGCAAACGCGCGATGATCGCACCACAGGTAGTACTCGTCGAGCGGCTCAAGATTCTCGCCCAAGGGAATCACGCTCGAGCCCGTCGTATCGAGCGCGATCGCGGCAACCGTCTCGCCTGCTACGCCCGTCGTCTTCAGTACCTCGCGCGTCGCCGCGGCCAGCGCCTTCATCTGGTCGTCGTGCGACTGCGTTGCATAATTCGGATCTTCGCGACGCCGGTGCAGCGGATAACTCGCCGATGCGGTTCCAATCGGGCCCTTCTCGCTGTCCACCAGCGTCACGCGAACGCTCAATGTTCCAAAGTCAACTCCAGCCACAACCGCCATGGAATCTATCCCTCCGGTAAACGCTTTCCAGTTCGCCATCCAGAGTACACCATGGACCTGTCTCGATTACTTCTTTGCGCCCGGCAACAGGCTCGTAAGCCTGCCCATCAACCCCGGCTTCACCGCCGCAGGCGTCACGGGAGTCCCTGCTGCAGGCTTCGCCGCAGGCGCTGCATTTGCCTTCTCCGCCATCGCAGTCGCGGCAGCCCCTTGCTGTTTTCCGTCTCCCGGTTTGCCCTTGGCATCCGCCGCACTCGACGCCCCGCCCACTACCGCGACATGTTTCAGGTCGGGCGGCGCTGATCCATCACTCCCGTTCTTCACCAATATTGAAATCCTGCGGTTCGACGGATCATACGGGTTGCTTTTCACCCGCAGAAACTGGTCCGCATATCCCCGAACCTGCGTCACCTGGTCCTGGCGCACACCACTCCCCTGCAACAGTCGCCGTGCCGAGTTTGCCCGATCGGCCGACAACTCCCAGTTGCTGTAGTTCGTATCGGTCGAATACTGCGTCGCATCGGTGTGCCCCTCAATCAGCAAGGAATTGGGCAGCGTCTTCAGCTCCGCTCCCAGCAACGACAGCAACTCCTGCCCGCTGTCGCTCAGCCGCGCGCTCCCGCTTTCGTAAAACGTCCCGTTCTTGTCCTCGATCAACTCAATCCGCAGCCCCTCGGCCGTGATTGTGATCTCAATCTGCTTCGACAGCTTCTCCAGTTCCTTCTTCGCCTTGATCTCCTGCTCCAGCTTGTCTTTCAGCTTCTGCATCTGATCGTTCTGGGTCGCCGTAATCGTCTCGCCGGTCCCCGTCATCGTTGTTCCCAGCAACTGCCCCGTTCCCTTCGGATCGTTGAAATAGCCTGCAACCGCTTTCTTGACCTTCTCGCTCGATCCCATCAGCCACAGCACAATAAACAGCGACATCATGGCCGTGACAAAATCCGCGTAAGCCACCTTCCACGCCCCGCCGTGATGGCCGCCGTGGCCCCCCTTCCTCTTGATCACTATGATTGGTTGCGCCTTGCCGTTGCCGTTCATCGCTCCCCGCTTCTATTCCACATCCCCAGCCATCCGCTCATAGGACCATGTGGGTGCCCCCGGTCCCTCGCATTTGGGGCCGGGGAAGAAACAAACTCACCCGGTCGAAGCCCTACGCAGCCGCAGCCGGCTCCGCCGCCTCGACCTTGCTCTTGCAGCTCTTCTCCATCTCGTCAAAACTCGGCCGCACATGCGAAGGAATCGCCCTCCGCCCCATCTCGATCGCAATCATCGGCGCAGACCCCTTCAGAAACGAAAGCACCAGCACACGCAGCACGTGCAGATATTCGTTATGCTCGTCCGCCGTCTTGCGCATGTTTGAGCTCAGCGGGCCCACCACGCCGTAGCACAAAAGAATTCCAAGAAATGTTCCCACCAGCGCCGCTGCCACCTTCTCGCCAATTTCTTCGGGAGGTCCGCCAAGCGCGCCCATCGTAATCACCACGCCCAGCACCGCCGCTACAATCCCTAGCCCCGGCAGCGCATCCGCTACCGTCGACAACGCATCGATCGGCTGCATCGCCGCGGTGTGATGCACCTCCATGTCGAGTTCCATCATCTGGTCCATGTCGAACGGCTCCACTCCGCCGGTGATCGCCGTCCGCAGCGTGTCGCACAAAAAATCCATCGCGTGATGATCGGCCAGAAACTCCGGATAGTTCTTGAACACCGAACTTTCCTTCGGCTTCTCCACATCCATCTCCACGCTCAGCAGTCCCTCTTTCCTCACCTTGTTCAGGAACTGGTACATCATCTTCAGCGTGTTCAGGTAGCGCTGCTTTGAAAACTGCGAGCCCTTCAGCACCCCCATCAGCCCCGCCGCAACCCCCTTGATGATGTGCATCGGATTGGCCACCAGCAGCGTGCCCGTCGCGGCGCCAGAGATGATCAACAGCTCCGCTGGCTGCAGCAGCACCGCCATGTGGCCCTTCTCCATCAAAAAGCCGCC
>PLST01000391.1:24225-25002 GCA_003164255.1 Acidobacteriaceae bacterium
ACCACCTGAAGTCCGCCGTCCGCGCAAGTCCCGCAATCGCCTGGCCATGCGTGGCCAGCATCACCGCCGACCGCTCATGCGAAACAATCAGGAACTCATCGTCGCCCCAGCGCCCCACTTCTTCTGCCGGACGCAGTCCCTGCGCAAGAGCCCGCTCAACCTTTTCAAGCATCGCCTCGCAAGCGCCCGCGCCATGCGTCTTGCGCAGCCCATATGCCTGGTCCACGTTCACCCACAACACCCCAAACGGAACGCCGCCCCTTGCAAAATCCTCAAACTCGTTCTGCAACCGCTCTTCCAGCTCCGCCCGGCTCGCTGCTGTTCGTTCGTTCTCGCTCGAATCCCCATGCGGCAACGCGTCCAGACACTCCGCCGGATGAAATACCGCCGCCATGCCGATTCGTTCGCCCAGCCCGTCGCGCAGTGCCAGGGCACGCGTCATCACCTGAAGCTCGTGGCCCAGCTTGTGCCTGGCCCGCACCAGCGCTCCGTGTCCCGTCTGCAGTTCCGCACCCTGCACCTGGTCGCCGCGTCCCGCCCCTGCCGGCATCAGCGTCTCCAGCGCTTCGGGCGCGGGCCGTCCCACTACGTCCAACCCCGCAAAGCCGGTAATCGCCGCCGCAGCCTGGTTCCAGAACACCACTTCGCCCTCGGCGCCAAACAACACAATGCCGTCGGGCAAACTGTCCAGCGCGGATTCAAGAATCTCTGTCCGGTCCCTCATTCAACTCGCACTCCACCTGACGCGTTTATCGGCAAAGCGAAGCCCAACTTCAT
>PLST01000398.1 GCA_003164255.1 Acidobacteriaceae bacterium
GCAAAGACAATCGTCTTTGCCGGCCCTTCATCTCTGGTGGCCTCACGCTACTTTTTCGATAAGGCTGCTGCTTTCCTTTGCAACTCCCAGCGGCGCTTCACTGCCTCCGCAATGCGCTTCCGTCCCTCCGGAGAAAGCTTTCTCTTCTTTTTGCGCGGCGGCTTGATCGCAGGCGCTGCAATGGAGACCGTAGCTGCCGCAGCGCGCTTTGGCCTGCCCACCTTTTTCGGCGTCACCGTGGCGGAACCTGTCAGCAGCGCGCGCACCTGCTTCAATAAAGCGATCTCGCGATCGACTGATGCAAGAATCTCCGATACTCCCATAAGAACCTCCATTGACGAGGACGATCGATCCGAACTGCGCAGCACCTGGCCGCAACCCTTTATAAGTGACTCGCCAGAAGATACGATATTCGCTTATCAATTCTTTGGCAAATTTGAAAGCGTTCTGAAACGCAGCAGTTGCGACGGCCAACCCTCCCATCGAGACGCATTGGGTCGCCCGCAAATTCAAATCGCGCGCTGCGCAATTGAACTTTCTACGCAACTTAGCCCGTGGCATGAATGGAGATATTCATCCAGCTCTTGTTGCGGAAGTGTCTGGCTGCATCTGTCGTCATCATGAGTTCTTTTGAACTTCCACACTGCATTCTCTCAAGTCATTGCAGAATGCATCCACGCGCGCGAGGTCGGTGTCCCACGAAAACATGATCCGTGCTGCTCCGCCGATGAATGTGTAGAACTTCCACCCGCGCTCGCGAATTCGATTGAGCAGCGCTTCCGGTGCGTCAAGAAAGACCGCGTTGGCCTCGACGGGTCCCGCCACGCGCACTTCCGGTATGCCCGCAATCTTTCCGGCAAAGTACTGTGCGCAACTGTTTGCGTGGAGCGCGTTGCGAATCCATGCCCCGCTTTCCAGCATTCCTACCCATGGTGCTGAAAGAAAGCGCATCTTCGATGCCAGTTGCCCGGCCTGCTTGCACCGGTAATCGAAATCCGCGGCCAGCTTGCGATCGAAGAAGAGCACAGCCTCCCCCACCGCCATGCCATTCTTCGTTCCGCCAAAACACAAGACATCAACCCCGCTCTTCCACGTTACCTCGGCCGGGGTGCAATGCAGGCTTGCGCAGGCGTTGGCAAACCGCGCGCCGTCCATGTGGAGCGAGAGGCCGTGCTTCTTGCATTCAGCAGAGATTGCGCCAAGCTCAGCCAGCGAATACACGCGCCCCGTCTCAGTCGCCTGAGTCAGTGTCACAGCGCGGGGTTTGGGGTAGTGGATGTCGCTCCGTTTTGTCGCCAGTTCGTGAATGACCTGGGGCGAAAGTTTTCCATCGCTGCTTTGGGCGACCAGTAGCTTTGAACCGTTCGAGAAGAATTCCGGCGCGCCGCACTCATCTGTCTCAACATGCGACTGGTCGCAGCAGATCACCCCATGGTACGACTGGCAAAGCGAGGCGAGCGCCAGCGAGTTGGCAGCCGTGCCGTTAAATACAAAATAGACTTCGCATTCGGTCTCAAAAAGCTCGCGAAATGCATCCGCGGCTTTCGTGGTCCATGGATCGTCTCCATACGAAGTAACATGGCCCTGGTTGGCGGCTTCCATTGACTGCCACGCCTCGGGGCAAATTCCGGAGTAATTGTCGCTCGCGAACTGCTGCGAAATCTCCTTGAAATCAGGTTCGTTCATTTAATGTTCCTTTACAAGAATGCCGAAGGCAACGAGAAGGTATCTGCGGCAGCCGGTAGTGAACAGCAGCCCACCTGTCTCCAAAGTCTCGCTGCATTTGGAAAATGTCTGAAATTAAGACAGAAAGCCGGACCTATTTTCCTGTTCTGCTCCTGGCTTTTCGCCATCCGGGGCAGTCACCGCATCAAGAGCGGATCTCATCATGTTCAATCCGGGGAGATCCGAACCATCTACGCAGTGTTTTATCTCCATCTTCAATCATATAACGTCAAGAATCGATTGACCTTGTTCCACCGGACAAAAGAGGGTTGCCGTTGCTGGGTCTCTGCCCCGAAAGTGTCATTGACCCTGGCGTCCGGCCGCCTTAACTTACGAATGTCAACAGTTTGAGTTATCCCCAGCCGTGGTACGAACAGCAGTTACGGAACTCAGTTGCCCAGAGACATCCAATAGGGCGCCAGTTTCCGGTTTGAGGAGAACCAATGCTTCTGCCCCTGCTCCAGATTGTGGCAATTACGATTGCTGCAATTTGCTTTTCCGGTTGGCGAACCGCCATGCGCCGCCGCCATGCGCAGTCATGGGACGCGATTGTGGCACGGATGCGTCCGGATCCGAGGACGCAAAGCATGGGCGACGAATCCATCTGGAACGGAAGCATGAACGTGACGCCAGAAGAAAAATGGCGTCTCATGCGCGGCGCTCAAGGCTTGTGGACCATCTATGAGAACGCTGGCGTCATGCTGGAGATGGCCGACTACACCGCCAGAAACAGCAACTCCGTCGACCTCGAACTCCTCGCAGCTATGCGCAGTGACGCCATGCAGATTCG
>PLST01000376.1 GCA_003164255.1 Acidobacteriaceae bacterium
CATTACTCGTTAACGTGAAAGGGCCGGCAAAGACAATTGTCTTTGCCGGCCCCTGATCTCTGATTGCATCACGCTACTTTTTCGATAAGGCTGCTGCTTTCCTCTGCGCTTCCCAGCGACGCCTCACTGCCTCCGCAATGCGCTTCCGTCCCTCAGGAGAAAGCTTTCTCTTCTTCTTGCGCGGCGGCTTGATTGCAGGTGCTGTGATGGGGACCGTGGCTGCCGCAGCATGCTTTGGCCTGCCCACCTTTTTCGGCGTCACCGTGGCGGAACCTGTCAGCAGCGCGCGCACCTGCTTCAATAAAGCGATCTCGCGATCGACTGATGCAAGAATTTCCGATACTCCCATAAGAACCTCCATTGACGAGGACGATCGATCCGAACTGCGCAGCACCTGGCCGCAACCCTTTATAAGTGACTCGCCAGAAGATACGATATTCGCTAATCAATTGTTTGGCAAATCTGAAAGCGTTCTGAAACGCAGCAGTTACGGCGCCAACACACCGATTGAAACGCATAAAGCCGGCCGCAAATTCAAATCGCGCGCTGCGCAATTGAACCATCCACGCAACTTAGCCCGTGGCATGGTCGTAAATCGTCATGCAGCTCTTGTTGGGGAAGAGTCTGGCTGTATCTGTCGTTGTCATGAGTTCTTTTGGACTTCGACACTGCATTCTCTCAAGTCATTGCAGAATGCATCCACGCGCGCAAGGTCGGTGTCCCACGAAAACATGATCCGTGCTGCTCCGCCGATGAATGTGTAGAACTTCCACCCGCGCTCGCGAATTCGATTGAGCAGCGCTTCCGGTGCGTCAAGAAAGACCGCGTTGGCCTCGACGGGTCCGGCCACGCGCACTTCCGGTATGCCCGCAATCTTTCCGGCAAAGTACTGTGCGCAACTGTTTGCGTGGAGCGCGTTGCGAATCCATGCCCCGCTTTCAAGCATTCCTACCCATGGTGCTGAAAGAAAGCGCATCTTCGATGCCAGTTGCCCGGCCTGCTTGCACCGGTAATCGAAATCCGCAGCCAGCTTGCGGTCAAAGAAAAGCACCGCCTCGCCCACCGCCATGCCGTTCTTGGTTCCTCCAAAACACAAAACATCAACCCCGCTCTTCCACGTCACCTCCGCCGGCGTGCATTGCAGGCTTGCGCAGGCGTTGGCAAAGCGCGCGCCGTCCATGTGCAGCGACAGGCCGTGTTTTTTGCATTCAGCAGAGATTGCGCCAAGCTCAGTCAGCGAATACACGCGCCCCGTCTCAGTGGCCTGAGTCAGCGTGACAGCGCGGGGCTTGGGGTAGTGGATGTCGTTTCGCTTTGTCGCCAGTTCGTGAATGACCTGGGGCGAAAGTTTTCCATCGCTGCTTTGGGCGACCAGTAGCTTTGAACCGTTCGAGAAGAATTCCGGCGCGCCGCACTCATCTGTCTCTACATGCGACTGGTCGCAGCAGATCACTCCATGGTACGACTGGCAAAGCGAGGCGAGCGCCAGCGAGTTGGCGGCTGTGCCGTTAAATACAAAATAGACTTCGCATTCGGTCTCAAAAAGCTCGCGAAATGCATCCGAGGCTTTCGTGGTCCATGGATCGTCTCCATACGAAGTAACATGGCCCTGGTTGGCGGCTTCCATCGAATGCCACGCCTCGGGGCAAATTCCGGAATAGTTGTCGCTCGCAAACTGTTGCGACATCTCCATGGATTCAGACTGGTTCATTGAATATTCCTTCTTGAGAAGTGCGGAAGGCATCGAGCGGAGATCTGCGGCAGCCGGTAGTGAACAGCAGCCCGCCTGTCTCCAAAGTCTCGCTGCAACTGGAAAGTGTCTGAAATTGAGACAGAAAGCCGGATATCTTCTCTTATTCCCCTCCTGGCTTTTCGCCTTCCGGGGAAATCACCGCATCAAGATCGGATCCCATCATGTTCAATCCCGGGAGACCCGAACCATCTACGCAGTGTTTTATCTCCTCCTTCAATCATATAACGTGCAGAATTGATTGACCTTGTTCCACCGGACAAAAGAGGGTTGCCGAAACTGGGTCTCTGCCCCGAAAGTGTCATTGACCCTGGCGTCCGGCCGCCTTAACTTACGAAGGTCAACAGTTTGAGTTATCCCCAACCGCGGTACGAACAGCAGTAACGGAACTCAGTCGCCCAGAGACCTCCAAAGGACGCCAGTTTCCGGTTTGAGGAGAACCAATGCTTCTGCCCCTGCTCCAGATTGTGGCAATTACGATTGCTGCAATTTGCTTTTCCAGTTGGCGAACCGCCATGCGTCGCCGTAACGCGCAGTCCTGGGACGCGATTGTGGCCCGGATGCGTCCGGATCCGAGGACGCAAAGCATGGGCGATGAATCCATCTGGAACGGAAGCATGAACGTGACGCCAGAAGAAAAGTGGCGTCTCATACGTGGCGCTCAGGGCTTGTGGACCATCTATGAGAACGCCCGCGTCATGCTCGAGATGGCCGACTACACCGCCAGAAACAGTAACTCCGTTGACCTCGAGCTCCTCGCAGCTCTGCGCAGTGACGCCATGCAGATTC
>PLST01000455.1:0-8962 GCA_003164255.1 Acidobacteriaceae bacterium
GGGTCGAAGTCGATACGGGATGTGATCCTGTTTCCACTGATGAGAAATGCAGGGAACAAGGGACCGAGGGAACAAGGGGACGAGGGGTCGGAGGAAAATTCGAATTGATGTTGGCTCAATCCCCGGTCTCAAAATCGAGACCGGGGGCACCCGGCACCCGGCTGGAGCAGGAATCGAAGGGCTAACGCCGCTAACCCCGCAAACACCGCTTCTAGCTAAAAGCTGGGAGCTGGAAGCTAGAGGCTGTTTTTGAACATTCTTTTTGTTGGTGACATCTTCGGCAGCGCGGGGCGCAAGATTGTGCGCGAGCACATTGGCCATGTGATCGCTGCGCATGACGTGGACCTGGTGATCATCAACGCGGAAAACGCGGCGGGGGGCTTTGGCGTGACGCCGCAGATTGCCGAGGATCTGTTTGACCTGGGCGCGGATGTGCTGACGACCGGCAACCACGTGTGGGACAAGCGCGAGCTGATTGAGTACTTGAGTTCGGTGGGCGCCGACAGCCAGGATCGGCCGCGGCGTGTGATTCGGCCCGCGAATCTGCTGCCCGGGCTGCCCGGCTACGGCGTGTTTGAAGGAGTGACGCGCGGCGGCGTGGAGTTTGCCGTGGTGCAGCTGATGGGGCGCGTGTTCATGAACGGCACCAACGATCCTTTCCACGCCGCCAACGACCTGCTGGCCACGATCAAGGCCAGGGTGATTGTGGTGGACTTTCACGCCGAGGCTACCAGCGAGAAAGTTGCGATGGGCTGGCACCTGGACGGTCGAGTCACCGCCGTGCTCGGGACTCACACGCACATCCCCACTGCCGATGAGCGGGTGCTGCCGGGCGGCACGGCCTACCTGACCGATGTGGGCATGAGCGGGCCGTATGACAGCATTATCGGAGTGGAAAAGGAACTGGTGCTGCACCGGTTTTTGACGGGCATGCCGGGCAAGTTTGAGGCGGCCAAGGAAAACCCGAAGATGTGCGCGGCGCTGGTGAGCTGCAACGCGGAAACGGGTCGCGCATCACGGATCCAGCGCATCATGTTGGGGGAATAGCCATGCGCCTCAGTCCCTTTGTCCCGATTTTATGTCTCGTGCCCCATCCACGCGCAATGTTCCACTGCGGATAGGCGGGACGGAAGAAGCACCCCTCTTTTGATCTCAGTTGGATGAATTCACTCCCTGGTCCCCAAAGGCCAGGGACCAGGGGCACCCGGCGCGTTGGACCTGAGGTCATCCCCGCGAACTTTCTTTGCATGATGGGTGGCAGGGATGGATAATGCCTTTAAATCTGAACCGCAATCTCATACGCGAGGCCGCTGTTCTCACGGCGGACTGGGGCTAATTGATATGAAGCGATTGAGAAGAATGTTGCTTGGGGCGGGCCTGGGACTAGCCGCTGTGGGCTTGGCGACGCCGGCACTGGGGCAGCAAAACGGAACGCTGGTGGTTGATCTGAAGGCCTACACGTCGAATGCGAAGATGCCGAAGAACGTTCAAAAAGAGTTGGTGCATGCCGGCATTCATTGGGGTCTGGTCGATAACGCTTTGGTGATCCCCATGGTGAACCAGAAATTTGTGAAAGCGGAAACGCCGTATCTGACGCGATTCGGGGAGCAGAAGTCGCTGGAGTTGAAGGCGGGGCGCTACACGATTACCTGCATCGGGTACGAGGTTCGTTCGCGCTCAGGTGACATTGACAAGGTGCTCTCACAAAATGCCTTCTTCAACAACGACATTATGACCTTTACGGTGCTGCCGGGCAAGATGACGACGCTGGAAATTTCTCCGGTTTACGAGGCGGAGTCAAAGTGGGTCATGCTGTCGAAGTTCACTATGTTCTTGCCGGATTTGAAGGTGCGGGTGGTGGAACATGGAACGCCGAAGGGAGAAGATGTGGTGATCAGCCAAAGGACGGCCAAGTCGGTGGCATGGGATGACTATCACGGGCCGCTGAAGTTCTGATTGGGACGGTTTTCTGTCTCACGCAGGTTTGCTTCGAACTTGCCCTGGGTACAGGAACAAACACGTGGCGAGGATGGGGCACCCTGCACCCGGTCTCAAAAACGCGGTTGATTGGGACTCGAGCAAGCTTCTAGTCATTGACGCGAAAACTGTGACTTGCCCGAATTTCGCCGGCTACTGGGTTTGTCCGCTGTCGTCGCTCACCATCAGGCTCGACACGTTCACCGGTTCGAAGTCTGCCAGCGTCAGGCTCTTCAGGCACGTCAAATCGTCGTCGTTCCAGCGCGCATCGGGCGTGCCGATCAGCCCTCCGGAGCTTCCGTTGTCGGCCAGGATGATGCCGTAATTGCGAAAACCCGTGATGATGATCGCTGCTTGCGGGCTTGTGGCCGCGCATGACGGCGTCGCCACCGACGCCTTCAGCCGGTAGATTTCGCCCGCCGGCCCGCTCCTGGTGCAGCTTGACGGTGGCGCAGACTGCGAAATCAGGCTTTGCGTCGGAATGGTGTCCCCGCTGCCTTCGCATGTCCCCGCGCCTGCCGTATCCGTGGCCGGCCACACCCAGTAATTCAGCATTTGGTTTAGGGTGAATCGGATGGGATGCTGCACGACTCCGTTTGGCGCGGTCGGCGTGCCCGTTCCAATCACCTCGTCGGCATTGACCAACAGTGGTGATACGGGCAGTCCCGCGGCATCGCTTGTGCCATTCCCCTGCGGCGTCAGCGCGTTCGAGTTGGCGTTCGACCATAGCGCATTCGAGCCAACGGTCCACGCGGTGCCTTTTAAAACCGAATCCCACATCTCGTAGAGCGCGGGGTTGTTTCCGCCGCCCGCCGCCCCGTAGACCAGGACATGCAGGTCAGAGCCCTGAACACCGGAATAGGCAGTCCCCTTCGATGGGAGCGTAGGGCGGAATGGGGGCGGAAGTGAAGTAGGACTGATACTGATTGGTCGTCACTGATACATCCGGCTGGTTCGAAGGAACTTCGATGCCCGGGATGCCGTTGGGGAATGGAGCGTTCGACATGTTCCCGAAGAAAGGTTTGATGGTTTGGTTTTGATCGCCGCTATAGATCGGGGCTGCGGGCGAAGTATCCACGGGCAGGCTGGTTGTGGCCGCGTCCACCCGGTGGTGGAAGATTGATGTCGACGGGAAGATGCTTGACATGAACGCATTGCTGCCGTTGATCGAGAAGGTGATGTTCGCCGTGGCTTTTGCACCGGCTGAATCGGTCACGATGATCCTGGGGATATAGCTGCCCTGGCCGCCGATCATCGGCGCCGTAATCGCGCCGGTGGATGCACTCATCGACATGCCTTCGGGCAGCGTAGGATAGTTGCCGCTTGAGTCGGTCGAGAAGGTGTAAGGCGGCGTTCCGCCGGTCGCGGTAATGGTGCAGCCCGCATACGCGGTATTCTGCATTCCGCCGGGGCAGGTTGTGGTGGTGATCGAAATCGCCGAGGGCGGGGTTGTAGGCGGGGTTGTGGTTCCGCTGCTGCTGGCGCTGCCGCCGCAACCGGCGGTGTACAAAGTGCCCACCAGCAAAAATGCGAACAGGGTCTTATGTCCCATACACGCCTCTCAACTGATGGTCTCGCGCGTTGCAATAGCTTGCTCCGCGAGTAGATTCCATCATGATAGTTGGTGGTTGCCTATCCCGAAATGAATTTTTGGTTAGCCCAGCCCGTCCAGGCGAGAGGCTGACAGACCGTCCGAGCCCCTGAGCTGCCGAAACATGGTTGTTTGACGGGCTCAGGCCGGTCTGGGAAGCGCTGCTTTCATTTCCTGGTCCCTCTGCCGCGGCGGACGAGGGGCCCGGGGCATGCGCACCCGCCCGCTCATCGCGATACGACTGCGATGAACGGTGCACAGCTTGTCTGATCAAGGAACGGGGCAGGCCTTCTCAGAAGAAACCCGGAGGGCCCGAGCGCCTTGCAATAAACTCTTGATGAGAGGACTTGACCCCTTATGCGCTCATCTTTCGCCGCTCCAGCTCGCACTTCGCTTCGTCTGTTCGCTGCTTTCGCATTCGTGGTTCTCGCTGCCGCGCCTTTGGCGCGGGCGCAGAAGCTGACGGCCAACGCTGCGCCGGCGGCTCCGGTTACGGTTGAGGAGCGGCGCAAGGCCTTGAATGCCCTGTTCCACGACTACTGGGAAGACGTGCTCGAGCACAGCCCGGAGTTTGCCTCAACCATCGGCGACAAGCGGTGGAACGACAAGATCAGCGACTACAGCGTGAAGGCGATCAATGAGGGACTGGAGCGCGAGCAGAACTTCCTCATGAAGCTGGCGGCCATTGATCCGGCCGGGCTGAGCGGCGACGAGAAGACCAGCCGCGAGTTGCTGCTGAGGCATCTGACCGAGGACGTGGAAGCTGCCGGCTTCAAGGAGTGGGAGATGCCCATCACCCAGATGGACGGCATCTACGACACCTATCCGCAGCTTGTGACGCAGCTCAGCTTTACGACGGTGAAGGATTACGACGACTGGATTGCGCGGCTCCATGCGATTCCGGATGCGTTTGAGCAGGTGACGAGCGAGATGGCGATTGGCGTGGAGGATGGACGCACGCCGCCGAAGTTCCTAATGGAAAAAACGCTCGACGAGGTGCAGGCGCTGGCGACGGCAAAGCCGGAAGACTCGCCACTCGCGCTGCCGCTGAAGAAGTTTCCGGCCACGATTCCCGCAGCGGAGCAGGAGCGCATCAAAACAGAGATGCTGGCAGCAATTCAAAAGGAAGTGCTGCCGGCATATGTGAAGTTTGCGCGCTACCTGAAGGTGAGCTACATTCCTGCGTGTCGCGAGGAGCCGGGCATTGGGGCGCTGCCGGATGGAGCAAAGTATTACCAGTTTCTGGCGCGGCGTTCGACGACAACGGACATGACGGCGGAGCAGATTCACCAGATCGGCCTGGACGAGGTGAAGAAGGATGAGGCCGAGATGCTGGCGATTGCCCAGAAGCTCGGCTTCAAGGATTTGGCGAGCTTCAGGGCGAGTTTGAAGACGGACGCGAAATTGAAGGCAACGTCGGCCGATGCGCTGCTGGCGACTTATCGGGGTTACCTGACGCCGATGCAGGCCAAACTGCCGTCCTTGTTCGGGCATTTGCCGAAGGCCCCGTTTGAAGTGGTGCCGATGCCGGATTTTCTTGCGAAGACGGCGCCTCCGGCGTACTACGACGAGGGCTCACCCGATGGGAGCCGGCCGGGGCGGTTGTGGATCAATACCTACAACGCGACGGACCGGAATCTGTACGCGGTGGAAGCGATCGCGTATCACGAAGGGATTCCTGGGCATCATCTTCAGTTGTCGATTGCGCACGAGCAAACGGACGTGCCGAGCTTCAGAAAGTTCAACGAGTACACGGCATTTGTTGAGGGATGGGCGTTGTACACGGAACACCTGGGCAAGGATGCGGGGTTCTATCAAGATCCCAACTCGGATTACGGGCGGCTGGAAGCGGATGTGTGGCGCGGGATAAGGCTGGTGGTGGATACGGGCGTGCATTCGCAGCACTGGACGCGACAGCAGATGGTGGACTATTTCCACGAACACTCGGCGATTGACGAGACGACCATTCAATCCGAAGTAGACAGGTATATTGGATGGCCGGGCCAGGCGCTGGCGTACAAGGTGGGGCAGTTGAAGATTCTGGAACTGCGGGCGCGGGCGCAGAAGGCGCTGGGCGACAAGTTTGACATCAAAGCGTTTCACGACACGGTACTGGACTCGGGCGCGTTGCCGATGGATGTGCTTGAGAAGCGGGTTGATGACTGGATTGCAAGCCAAAAGCCGTAACGCCCGCGGGGCACCAAGGGCGCGGCGGGAAGTTGGTCCTTTCCCACCTATTCTGCGATGCGACTCCACCCCACGGACGAAGACCTGTCCGTGGGGACCCCGGGCCGCAGATTGGATGGGGCACCCGGCCACGCCTGACAATAACAAGAAATAGAAGCTAAGGCTGGAGAGTGAACGGCAGAGAAGGAAGCGCCGTCACAGAACAAGGAGATTCCGGGTGAATCTGAATCGTCGGTTATGCGTAATTATTGCTCTTTGCCTGGCGCCGATCTTCGTCGCCGCACACGTCACCGCTCAGCAAGCGGACCAGTCGCGTGACTTGCCCCCTACCCTTCAAGTCAACGTCAACAAGGCATTGGTTCCAGTAGTAGTACGCGACAAGCAGGGCCACACGGTGGACGGCCTGAAGGCAGAGGACTTCCAGGTCTTCGATAACGAAAAGCCGCATGCGATCTCCGCATTCAATATTGAGCACCGCGGAGCGCCGGAATCGGGCCCGGAGAGCGCGGCCGCGAGCGAAGAAAAGCCGTCTGCGCCAGCCAATGCTGCGCCGCAACCGGCAGCGCAACCTGAGCGTTTGGTGGTCTTTCTCTTCGACGACATGCACATGAGCTTTGATGACCTTGCCTATGCCCGAAAGGCTGGCGCGAAGGAAATAGCGGGCGTGCTCACTGGCTCGGTTCTGGGTGGCGTTGTCTCAACTTCGGGCAAGGTGAACAGCGGCTTGAGCAGCGACCCAGCCAAACTACAGCAAGCGATGGCGAAGCTTTCTCCGCGCCCTACTGACAAATCCGATTGCCCGTTGATCGACTACTACCAGGCCGACCTGATGTTGAATAAGCACGACAGCGAAGCAAACGCGGATGCGTTGGCCCAGGTGCTCAACTGCGACCCCGGCATTAATCCGCAGACCGACCTTCCCGAGGCGGCACACCTCGCGGAAGCGGCAGCCCGCCGCGCACTCTCGCTTGGCTTTCAGGATGTTGAGTCGACATTGGCCACCACCTCAGAGATTGTGCGCAGCATGGCGAAGCTGCCGGGCCAGCGCACGCTGATCCTGGTCTCTCCCGGCTTCCCGGCGATCGAGCAGGAATCCAGAACCATGGAGTCGCGGCTCATCGACCTTGCTGCCGAGTCCAATGTCACCATCAGTGCGCTCGATGCCCGCGGCTTGTACACCACCAGCTTGGTGGCAAGCGACGACACGCATGTGGTTCCTGTGCAATCGAGAAGTGAGTTTCACGCCAGCGCCATGAAAGCGAACGAGAACGTAATGGCCGAACTCGCCGACGGCACGGGCGGCACTTTTTTTCACAACAGCAACGATATGGACGCCGGATTCAAATCCCTCACCGAGGCGCCTGAAGTTATCTACGTCCTCGAACTCTCTCTCGACAACATCAAGCCCGACGGCAGCTATCATCGCCTGAAAGTGAAGGTGAATCGCGAAGGCGTGGATGTGCAGGCGCGCCGCGGTTACCTGATAGCCAAGCCGGCGAAGACAAAGAAATAGAGTTTCCGCCTTGCCAATCAATATCGTGCATTGAGGAGTGGAGGACTGTTCCACGGCCCTCCCCCTGCAAGAGAGACACCGATTGGGTCCGTTTAGCCTGAGACAGATTTGATTCAGCTACGCGGGAGCTTGTCTCTTCCTTCCTAGTCGTGCCCTGCCACAAACCGAACGAACATTTCTTGAACGAACTTCCCACTCAAGAAACTAGTTTGGCGTGGGCGGCTCCACGTGATCGATGACGAGAACTTCCACCGGGGCACGGCGGGGCTCGAGTTTGAGGCCCAGCTGCTCCTCAAGCGCGGTGAGCAGCGGGACGTCGGCGTCTGGGGCTGTGGTGGTGCGCGGGCTGGTTGCGTCGTAGGGAGTGGGCTGTGCGCCCGAGCGCACAAAGACGAGCGTGAAATCGAAGCTGCCTTTGAGGCCGGTCGCGTCCACTACGGGACGGCCGTCGACGTCGGGCCTGCCTGACAACAAATCGGCAAAAACTGCCATGGAAACCGCGCCTGCCTTGACCTGGCCGCTCGAAAATCCGCCGAGAGTGGGCGTGCGCTGCGCGAGGGTATCGGGCGGAGCGGGCACGAGAGCCGGCTTGGGTCCGCCCTTGGCTAGGACGAGCGCATAGACGGGGAGGTCCTTCATTTGCCGGGTGACCTTGAGATTGAATCGCTCGGCGAGAAGAGTGCGGACACGGAGACGGTACTGCTCCAGCTTCTGATCAGATGTTTGGAGGGGAGCTTGTTGAGAGCGTTCCAAGTCGGCGTCGGCGATGGTGGCGTCCACATCGAATTTTTCTGAGGCGATCCAGGCGGGGGTTTTGGGGACCTGCTGGTTGGTCTTGAGGTCGTAGGCGAACTGGATGAGGTCGGTTAACGGTGCGTCGGTGACAGAGAAGCGGCTGGAGGAGAGCATGAAGTTGGTTCCGGTGGCGTCAGCTGCGCTGGGACGGATGACGGCGACTTCAAAGCTCGGGGGCGGGGTGGCGGGCGGAGGGGGTTGCTGGCCGGTTACGCTGGCGGCGGCGAGGAAGAGGATTGCGGCGCGCGTGCGGTTGGTCATGGGGTTCGCCGGTTCGTGGTGGATGCCGGACATGTTTGAGTTTAGCTGGTGGTGGGAGATCAGGGATCAGGAATTAGGGATTACCTAATCCCTATTCCCTGCTTTTCTATTCCCTGTTCCCCGCCGGGGTCCCCGGCGAGCGACTTTTGCTCGTTGGGGTGGCTATTCCCTAATCCCTGCCTTATCGCAATCCCCACCTGCTCCACAATCTCCAGCCCAAACCCTTCCAGCGCAGGAATGTGCATCGGCGTATTCGACAGCAGCCGAATCCGATGAATCCCCAGGTCCGACAAAATCTGTCCGCCCAATCCAATCGCCCGCAGAATCCTTCCGCTCCGTGCCTGCGATCCCTCGCGCGCCCGCAGCTCCTGGTGTAATACAAGACGCCCCCCGTGCGAAACCTGCTCATTCGCCGGCACTGCCGCCCCACCCGGACCAAACGCCGCCACCGGATTCCGGTCAATCTCAAATCCCCGCGAAGTATTGTGCAGGTACAACACCACGCCGCACCCTTCCTCCGCAATCATCCGCATTGACTCGTCCAATGTCTCTCGGCAATGACAATCGGCCGCAAACACGTCCCCGGCCGTGCACCGCGTGTGCACCCTCACCAGCACAGCGTGTTCGCAGGGCGCGCG
>PLST01000455.1:9029-9150 GCA_003164255.1 Acidobacteriaceae bacterium
CGCACAATGTAGCGCTCGTTGCGCAGCCGGTACCGGATCAGCTCCGCCACCGTCAGCATCAGCAGACCATGTTCTTTGCAGAAAGGAATCAGGTCAGGAATCCGCGCCATCTCCCCGTCGT
>PLST01000072.1 GCA_003164255.1 Acidobacteriaceae bacterium
AACGGCCTCGACATTCCCCTGGCAGTCAGCGACGCCCTTATCAAGGATGAACTCGGCACCATCACGGACATCACGGCTGTCCGCTACAATTTGGCCGGCGAGTGGTTCGATGTGCCGCGCCCGGAAGCCAACATGGGGTTGCCATCAGCCCAATCCCTGCTCACGTCCGTCTTGCGCCGTGGCGGCGATCTGCAGTCGAAGATCCTCGAAACGGAAGCCACCATTCAGGGAAACGAGGCAACGCTTGCTCGCCTGCACACTGCACTCGACTATGAAAGTCCCTACGAGGCAAAGCTCAAAGAGTACGAACAGCGTCTCGCGGAGATCGACAAGGAACTGCTCGGCAAGACGGAAGAAGTCGAGGAACTCGTCGATGCTGAAACAGAAGAACTGCCGTCAGTAAACGCCCTCTCGGTCGATCTTGAATCGACTGACAACGTGGACCGCGACCGCGCGGAAGCTATCGAGGACCGATCCCCAGCCCAGGTTGGCGTCGATGATGCTCCAGGCGAAACCATCCAAGTGCCAGTGATGCAGGCTCCGCGTTTCAAGAGAAGGCAATCAGTCGATAGAGGCCGCTAAACATCGCGGCAACAACCATCATGCTCTGCATACGATAGAGGACACTATCACGTATGCGCCCGACATGAACCACCATCAAATCGGGGCACTCTCAGGATCAAGTGGCGTAATTGTTTCTGCGCTATTTGGCGTACGCGCTTTTGAAGCAAGGCTCAGGATTCGACTGTCCCGAGCCGATGGAGGAATGGACTCTTAAACGCCGTGCGGCGTCGCCGGCCACCAGGTGGTGTTCCCGCTCAGCCAAAGCAAACGTGAGAATTCCAGGATGCCACTTCCTCTGGCGTACCTCTCTTTTGCACTTCGCTCAAAATCGCGAGCCGGAACTCGGGATGAATTTGAAGAGGCATTAGGCGAAACCACGGATATTTGTCCAACAGGACAAATGCTTCAGGGAGAGAAGAAACGGATTCGCTTGTGCTGACTAGGCTTCCCAGTCCGCGCAGATCCTCCTCATCGAGCAAATCATTCATCGTAGTCTCGTCCGTTTGCGTCCAAAACCCCCACTGGCCCGCAGCATCTCTGTGCCCGAACAGTGTTAGGCTCCCGCCCTCCGCGCCCAACGCTAGTATGGTTTCCCCGGTCATTCGTTTGCCTCGCTTTCTGGGTGGTGTTCGGGCTCCTTATCCAGGTCATCGGTAAGCGTCGGGTCTGCGGCAGCCGCAAGCGGTCCTCGCAAACCAAGCTCATCTTTCAGTTCGCCAATCTGGCGCACGGCTTCCTCGATGATGTGCGGCTTCTCAACGCCAGTAGGGAGAAAAATAGGCACGGCCACCCATCTGTAATTTTTGATGTCGGCATCGAAGCAACGCTGAGGAGCAGCCGTGCGAAACCGGACTAGATCCTCGCGGACTTGAACTGTCGCACAGGACTCAGGATAGAAATTAACCCAAATTGGCGAGACTCCCAAATTGCGCCATAAATTGGCGCTGAAACCGACCCATGCGTTAAATCCGCAAATTCGGATGTAAGTGCCAGATCCGTATCGGAAGTTGGACTCCTTCCTCTTAATACACAACCCCAATTTCACAGACTTCTCCACGATGGCGAATGGCAGGTCGGAAAAGTCGATGATTCTCCGTGCCATGCCCAGATTGGTTAGTTCGTCGCCACTGACGGGCAAGAACGCTGTTTCGTCCATCCTTCTGCACAGCCCTTGAAGTTGGGCAATGTCGTTACAAGGCCCAATTTCTCCGGCAGAGGTTGCGGCTGTGAAAAGAGCATCAAGCAAAGCGCCCCACGATGTCACGGCTATGTAGTGGCCTTCGCCGAGGGAAGCAGCCGTCATGGATGCGAGCTTCTGAGCGTTGCCGACTGGAACCTCATTAGCTCCGCACCGACGAACCACCTCATCCCAGACAAGCTGGAGACGGGCCTTCGGAACCACGAACAACAGAGCGGCGACCCCGACCGGAAGCTGATGGAAAAGTTCTTGGATATATGTCACTGGCTGATTCTCGGTCAGGCCTGCCCAGAACTTGTTCTCCACTATCACCCGGAGCTGGCCTTTACCGTCGCGGCATTTCATGTCGGGGATGGACTGTTCCAAGCCGCCGCGCTGTGTCTCGAAGTACAGTCCTCCCGGACAGTCCAACCCGATCGGGCGAAGGAACTCCGTGAACGCACGCGATGCGGCGGGAGAGGTCCGAAGGACGAAGCTTAATGCCTCCGTGGCCAGATTCTCTGGGTGAGTGGCAAACTGAAACGCGAGGTGTCCAAAGACGGTATTAGGTCCCACGGGACGCTCCTTCCTCCTGCTATTGTTCCCCTGCATCCGTCCCCACAGATTATACGGAGCTCAAGCCGCGCGAGGGCGGGAACAGCAAGGCATCGGCGGACGCCCGGAAAATATTGAAGTTCGATCTCTAGACCAGGTCGCCGTCGATGATGCTCCAGGCGAAACCATCCAAGTGCCAGTGATGCAGGCTCCGCGTTTCAAGAGAAAGCAATCAGTCGACAGAGGCCGCTAAACACGTGTGCCATGAAAGCCTTCGACGCCGAAGGCTTTCATGGCATAAGAGTTGCAAGTTCGTTGCAAAAATCTATGACGAACTGGACGCTGCATTTTGTATTGAGTGCCTTTTTATTCGGATATATAATAATTACAGTCCGACGAAACAAGCACCATAGGAGAGTACGAAAATGGCACGACGGGAAGTGAAGGCAGAAAGGGGCGTATTTGAGCGTCCGAAAGGCTCAGGCTTGAGGTGGATCAACTTCTACCAGGACGGCAAGCAGCACCGGGAGAAAGTCGGGGCGCGG
>PLST01000046.1 GCA_003164255.1 Acidobacteriaceae bacterium
AAAGCGGAAAAGACTATCCTCGTTGCTGGCTATGCGGTGTACCAAGGTCAATATGTATTCCATGCGTTGGCGGAGCGCATGGTCGAATGTCCGGCACTCAAGGTTCGGATGTTTCTCGATATTCAACGCAAGCCTAGTGACACTTCGTCTCCGGCTGAGCTAGTACGGAGGTTTGCCCATCGATTCCAATCCGAAGAGTGGCCAACTGGGAAGCCTTGCCCTGAGATATTTTACGACCCACGTGCTCTATCGACGGACCGTTCCAAACGCGCTGCTCTTCATGCGAAGTGCGTGGTGGCCGATTGCCGGGATGTCTTTGTGTCGTCCGCGAACTTTACCGAAGCCGCCCAGGAGCGGAATGTTGAAGTCGGACTCCTGCTGCATTCCACTTCAGTTGCCGAACGTCTCACCCGCTTCTTCGACACTCTATGTGAATCGGGGAAGTTTGCAAGGGCGCTTTGACCGACGGCCCAACGGACAGCGGCCAGAAGCAGAAACGCCCGCAACGTAGTTGGAGAGATACCATGCCGAACGACAATGCGCTACTTCCGCCAACCATCCATCTTGGGTACCTGCCTGACGAGATGGTAATTGACCACCTTCGTCGAGCTAAAGAGAGCATTCGATTTGTCGGTCCCGGCTTTTCGTTGCCGGTCGCCAAGGAGCTAGCGGAGCAGTGGTACCGGTATGGCCCTGAAACCGTCGAAGTTGTGATCGATGCCGACGCCGATCTCTGCCGGCTCGGTTACTGCGACGGAGCAGCCATCGAACTCTTGCTCAAAACCGCCAACGAGCTTGGCGCGACTATTCACCGGCAGTCCGGCATTCGTCTTTGCGTGCTCGAAATCGACGGCCAGCGGATCATCTTTGCTCCTACACCGCGCTTGGTCGAGGAATCGGACAGTTCCTTCTCACAGGTCATCCTTGCCCCAAGTCCGAGCGATCCTCTGCATGAACAAATCCTTTCCCCTCCAGAACTCGCTCCCTGTCCACTGACTGAACTGGATGTCAAGCAGGTCTCCAACGATTTGAAGCAAAGTCCACCCCAGCAATTCGACCTTGCCCGCCAAGTGCGTGTGCTGAGTACGCAGTTTCAATTCGCAGAGTTCAGTCTTTTGAAAGCTGCGCTTGCTCGGAAGCGTGTTCCTGTTCCACCGGACCTGCTTGGTTTTGCTGGCAACCCGAACACCGAGGAACTTCTCCACGCCAGCTTCCAGTTGATAGGGAAGGAGGATGAGATATCCGGGGAGAAGCTCATGAAGCGCCGCGAAGAGATCGACAAGAAGTACCTTGTATCCATTGCCCACTATGGGAAAGTAATTCTACACACCAACCGCGCCGAATTCGACAAGGAGGTCGAAGCGTTAAGGTCCGATGTGGAGAAATTCCGAATGGATGCACTGAAGAATCTAGACCTAGCGATTCAGAAGAACTGCGCTGAGGTGGTAACCCGTCTTCTGCCGGTAGTCAAGGCAAGCCTACCCAAGCGTTGGACGGCTCGCTTAGGACAACATCCGCCCGAGAATCAGGTCGAGCGATGTCTGCGGGAAGAACTTGAAAAGGCATATGGAGTCGCGAGTCAGTACCTCGGGGACATCGCGGTCAGGCTGATTTACAAGAACGTGACGGTGGAGATGCTGCGCGACAACGACTTCGCAAGCGCGGCCAAGAAGGCTAACCTTTATCTGGAAGGGATGTACGAGGAATATCAGGCCGCACGTACGCGAGGTTAGTTTGGCGGAACCAGTAAGAGCTTTGAAGACGCTGCCTGTACAAACAGATGTTCACGAAAGTTGGGAATTGCCTAGAGCGCTCGTCTGGCGGAACACCCGCACCCACTCTGACGGCGCTCGACCAGTTTTGTTGCAGCGGGCGATGAACTCTGCATGAAGTCCCGCACTGTGCGGCACGACTATGTAGCCAGTCCGCAAATCACCGACCATAAGGCAGTCCTTCCGCTCAGCCAGGTATAACGCCACCAATAGGCATATACAGGCATCCAGGCCATCCTGATGGCACTTGCGCGGCCGAGGCATTTGGCAAACTCCGTCGATCCAGCGAACGATTCCCATGAGTCCGCGCTCGCTGAATGCACCTGACGCCAACTCGCAGACGTGCTTCCAGTCCGAAATCAAAAACTTCAGATTCTCCGGGTTGTACCTGGGCAGGCGACCTGCTGGGCGTGAATCTGGCAGCGTCCAGTCGAGCGCAATCATTGCCAACACTGGATAAGTTTCGAACACCTGCGTGCCGATGACTCGTTCCAGGGGATTCCTCGGCCCACCGAATCGGGTTAAGAACGGCCATATCGGAGCTTCCGTGCCGAACATTTCTCTCTTCGAGGTGTTGGCCGGCTGCATCCCGCCGCGCCGGAGGCTGACCGCGGACCCCACGATGTTCTCAACCGGTCGCTGGCCCTCATAGTTCGTTACGATGGTGGGCTGGTCGAGGAGTATGCTTGTCGCTGTGGGGGCCAGCTTAGCCTGCCAATTGAGAATAACGTCTTCAGCCTGGGTGTAGCTCACAATCTGAGGTTCGCCAAGTTCATGGAATGTCCCGTCATCCGATTGGAGCACCCCGACGAGCCCACCTGAATTACTGGCTGTCCACGCGCAATCAAATCCAACGAGCAGGGTAGTATGCTGTTCGTCGCGAGTCTTGCACGTGTCCGTCATGAACCCCACCTGCCCTTCAACGTGGTCGGTCACA
Source organism: Acidobacteriaceae bacterium (assembly GCA_003164255.1). Lineage (GTDB taxonomy): Bacteria > Acidobacteriota > Terriglobia > Terriglobales > Acidobacteriaceae > Telmatobacter. The sequence goes on from PLST01000046.1 coordinate 2,710, forward strand.
TTGCCTAGCGGACGTGGACTGACAACGACAAGGTGAAACACCACCATACCGCAATCGTCATCGACAGCTTCACCCTCCTCGGACGACCGACACACCAGACCGGCGAATCCGCGCCAGATCCAGACGACGGAGACAGCACGGTCGTCGTGGATGCTGACCAGAGTTCGAACTCCACGATGATAATCCATTCTAGTTGCCATTCTGCACGAGCAATGAGGCTGCGGATTCTTGTTCGTTGGTAACCGGAGAAGTAACTCGATAAGCAGAAGGATCATGTTCGTTGCGAACCGCTATATCCAAGGCGACTCAGGATTCAGTGCAAGCGAATTGTGACATGGATCACGCGGCCAGCTTTGACGTTGTCTATTCTCCTGTGTTCGTTGACTCCCACGCGCCGACCAATGTAACCGCACGTGCTTTTCCTTTTCGTGAACGGACATCCACGAAAAGTTCCTGAGCCGAAAGAAGTTATGGGATTTCTGCTATCCGCAGCCATAAACGCTCGTCCAAAGTCTAGTAGCAAATCAGGGAGCACTACATCTACTACAGCAGTTGTGTAGTGCTGCAAAAGTCTGTGAACCGCAGTTGACGAAGTGGATTCTTTTGCTAACGAGAAGTGACACTTCAGTACCGCAGCAGGGAACACTGAAGCGCAACCGGGTGTCTAAACAAATGTACCTGTAGTGTTTTCCTTGGTGAAATCAATCGATT
>PLST01000109.1:0-2949 GCA_003164255.1 Acidobacteriaceae bacterium
TTGCGGGAGAACGGCTACACTCTGAATTTGTTTGTCCGTGTTTTTGAAGAGAACGGCGTCGTAATCACAATCCACGCCCTTTTGACCTACCTGAAGAACCTGGCGCTACCAAGGGAACAGGCTCCAGTAAAAGCGGCCAGTAAAGGCACTGTGGGGTCGCCAACCGTTGAAGTAAGGCCTGGACAATTTCAAATGAAACCGGACGTAACGCTGTAAGAAAGAAGCAAGGAATGGCAAGAGTTTTCTTTGTAACTGGCAGCATAGGCGGCGTGGGCAAGTCGGTGGGCGCGATCGCACTCCTCGACTACTTNNCAAAGGCTTATTATGGAATCGTCTCCGCGTTCTCAACGAAATGCTGATAAGAAACCTGCAATGCACGCAGATGAGAAGTTGCTCCTGAGCCGGCGGGATGCAGCGCAGTTGCTCTCGATCAGCCAGCGTGCACTGGATTACCTGGTGGCGACTCGGCGCCTGCAGACCAGGAGAATTGGCAAACGTGTCTTGATTCCGGCGGCTGACCTACGGAAGTACGCCCGCGCCGACCACCCGGAGCCGATTGTGGGTTGATCCTACGGGAATAGCACTGTCGGAAAGCTGATTGTCGTAGCCGTGATCCTGCTTATTACGAGCCGCAGGCAGACGGCGGCAAGGCTCTCCGGAGTGCCGCCCAGGTTCACGGGGTTCAACTTCGCGGCCTCCGGTTGGCAGCGATTGTTGAACCTTCAATTCGTATGGCTGGTATCCGATTAGCCGGCCCTCTCTTCTTCGATTGCATCGATCCAGAGTTGCAAGGTCAGATCCTCGCGCTTTGGGTTGCCCAAGTAGGGGCGTTGCTCAGTCCGATAGCGCTCCCGGAGTATCTCCAGATTGAATGGGATGGTGCGCGCCAAGTACCGTACGTCGTTGCGGTCTCGCTCGATGTTGCGTTCAAGTTTGGTGAGCGCNNAGATGAAGGTACTGAAACGTCCCTGGAAACATCACCTGGATTCGGCTCTCGTACTCATAAGGCGGTTGCGCCACGGTGACGCGGTCCAGATAGATCCCATATTTCTTGTACAACGGTCCGCCAAGCATAGCCACCTGAGCGAACGCACTTGCAGCGGACTGCGGCGCAATTTCGAGCACATCCATATCAGCCGTTGGGCGGTTCAGCCCATAGAGCATCGTGATGACGAAGCCGCCGATGCAATCCAGCCGGACCGTTGAGGTGGCGATGCGATCCAGTTCGTTCAGGAAGGAAAGCCACGGCTCAGGAACCGCGTTACGCGGAATCATAGGCCAAGTGTTTCACATTCAGATCGGTGAGCAGGTTCCAGTGCCCGGCTTCCGGTGGGCGATTCTGCTGGAGCCACTTGCGTTCGGCCTGCGTCATCGAATCATGACAGAGTGTGTCCTCCCGCACTAGGCGGGAGCGATCCATCGATGCTCGAAACTCGGCTAGTCTTTTGGACCGCCTTGTGTCGCTTGCGTTCTTCGCCAATTCTCCCGCCAGTGCAACGACGAATCCCAGTCGGTTCTGACGGTCGTTGAGCTTGGCATTGCGCGCCAACCATTCCCAGTCCATGTCAGTGTACGTGCAAGTCAGCCATGGGAGTGCCTCTACGACGCGCGCATCGAGGTCGGACTGGTTGAGCGCGTGAAAGAGCAGTTGCGCCGGATTGCGCCTGGGCTTTCCGCGCAGATAGGCGAACCCCGGATACCCGAGAGCTCCGAGGTCGGACTTCAGCTCTTCGTCGCTCCAAACTAGGGAATCTTCCGGCTCAAGCGGCAATGCCGTTGGCGGGAGATTGAACACTTTCGTTGCCTGCACTGCAAGGCCGGAGGTTACCGGACGATGCCCCCGCTCCAACATCGACAGGTACGTTTGCGTAAGGCCAAGCATGGACGCAGCTTCCTGCTGCGTCAGGTTGGCATTCAGCCGTGCGGATTTAAGTGCGGCTCCGGTCATGGTGTTCTATCTCAACTTAATATTACAATGTTTGTTATATTCCAGCAAGCCCGTTGCGGTCTCTAATCTATAGTCAGGTCTGGTTCTGATATTCTGCCGCGCAATGGGCAGGCCGATCTCTGATGATTTGCAATATTTTGTCGTTAAGTCTATTTAAAATGAGCGGCTTCCCGATGTTTGATCGGATCGTGGCCCACGCCCCCCTGGAGCGCGCCGGGCGATCTCCACGACCATGCTCAGCGCTTTGGCTTTCTTCCCCGTGATTGGGAAGACTTTGCGCCTGAACCACCGCCCGCGTCTGTCAACAGCTTTCCGGCAAGCTCCTCATCACCGGCCGGTTCGCTATCCTGCTTCTCGCTCTCGACGCCGGCAATCTGCACTCTCTTGGTGCTGCTGACTGCATACAGAACCAGCTCGACACGCGATGAAACGCCCAGCTTATCGAAGATATGAAACAGGTAGTTCTTNNATATCTCGGTTCTGCATGCCCTCCGTCAGTAGACGGACTACGTCTTCTTCTCGCTTGGTCAGCAGGCGCATTCCATCGGCGTTGACTACCCGCATGGGAGCAAGCTGTGAAAACGCTTCCATAACCTCAGAAAGTTCGCTGCTGCTGGCCCAGATCTGCCCTGCTTGAACCTGCTCTACGCAGCGGCATAATGACTTGAAGTTGGACGAAGACATGACAAAGACTCCCCTTGCGCCGGCTCGGAATGCGTCTACGACCAGATTGTGCTCAGGACCGTTGAGCAGAATAACTGTCTTTACGTCAGGAGAAGACTCTCGGATCTGCCGTAACGCCCCGAAACCGCTCAAGGGACCATCTGCCAGGGTCGCAGTAATCAGGGCGACGTCCGGGCCCACCGACTGCACCGCTTTGAGCACCTCTTCTGAGGTGGCAGCGCTGTCGGTCACTTGGAACCGCCTGTGCCGCTTCAACGCACCCAAAAGCAACTCGCGCGCCATTGAGTGCGGATTTGCGATAAGAACAGAAATCTGAC
>PLST01000109.1:2981-3240 GCA_003164255.1 Acidobacteriaceae bacterium
GGAGAGGGCAGCTCTCGGTGATGTTGGTGGTGCGTTTGGTGGTGTTGGGCAACGCGGGGGGACGTGGCCTGACGACGTGCTGGTAGGTAGCCAGGGCTCAACTCACACGATGGCTCGGGGGGAGCGGCGTTCGCTGCCCTTGCCGTTACGGAATTGAGCGGTAACTCCATGTTCAGCCTCTACTCGATCACAGGGGCCCATCGAACATAGAAACTAGTCGATCGCAGTCACTAGAATGCGTTTCTCCACGCAGGAATGG
>PLST01000366.1 GCA_003164255.1 Acidobacteriaceae bacterium
GGCTTGCGCATGGCGCTCGGCGCCACCCGAGCCTCAGTCTTCAGAATGATCTACCGGCAATCCATCCTCGTTGTCGCCGTCGGCCTCGGAGTTGGCCTGGCCCTCGCTCTGCTCGCAGCGCGGGCAGTCGGCAGCATGGTCGTCGTCAGCGTCTGGGATCCCGCGACCTATCTGCTGGTTGGCGCAGTGTTGGCGGTCGCCGCGCTCGGATCATGCTATTTGCCGGCAAGGCGTGCAACGGCCATTGAACCGATGGCCGCCCTGCGCGAGGACTGAGTCGAGGCGGACTGCAATTCCAAAATTCCATTGATGCGACTAGTTCTAGAACTGAAGGCGCATGCCGAGCTGGATGCGGCGCGGCGGGGCTGCTGCGGTGATGTCGCCGAAGGACGGGGAAGTGTCCACCTGGTCGATGCCCGAGCCATTCACATGGTTGAGCACGTTGAAGGCCCCCGCGGAGAAACCCAGGCGGGGCGCTTCATCGGCCTTGTTCTGCGTGAAGGCGAAGTCATGGCCCCAGCGCACATCAAAATCAACGTAAGACGGATTCGTCTCCGTGTTGCGCCCCACGCCGTCAGGGCGCGTGTTGAACAGGCCGTCTCCGTAATCGTCCGTGCCGGTGAGGACGGTCCACGGAGTTCCCGTGTTGGCAAACATGCCGACGGCCAGGTTGAGCACTCCATCGGGGTGGATCATGGCGTACATGTTGAACTGTTGGCGCCGGTCATAGGTGGAGTTGGACCACTCCTCGGGCTCAAGCTGGTTTTGCGGAAACCAGTAGATGCCGCCCGTGTTCGATCCGTAATGGGACCAGGTGTAGCGGCCAAAGCCGGTGAAGTACTTGTTGAGCCGCCCGCGATAGGCGACGTCGAGCCCGCTGCCCTCAAAGAAGCCCGCAGGCTGCATTTGCCGGATGCGCCCGTAGGCAGCGTTGGGCCGGAGCGTGTAGCCCGACTGCCCGGTTGGCGCATTCACATCGAGCGATCGGAACATGTGAATGCCGCGCGTGCTGTAGCCGCTCACGGTGGCCGTGCCGCGCTCGCCCAGTTGCCGCTCCACAGAGAGGCCGTACTCCATCTCATAAGGCAGCTTGGCATTGGGCATCAGCTGCACCAGGTTCGGCGATTGCGCGGCAAGCGTGACGCACTGGCTGATGGGTACGCAGCCTGAAGCGGGCAGGGATGCGGGGTCGAGCGAAATCACGATCGACCGGCGGCGCGCAGTCTCGTAGCGAACCAGGTCAAGCAACGCGCTCGAACCGAAGCGGTCGTAGTAGATGCCGCCGCCTCCGCGCACAATGGTTTTTGATTTGGGGTCGAGCACCCACGCGAAGGAGAAACGCGGCGAAAAGCCCAGCCTGTCAGTGGCGAGAAAGTTCTGCCAGTCGTAACGAATGCCTGGAGTAATCGAGACGCGGGTACCGAGCTTCATCTGGTCCTGCACAAAAGCGCCCATCTCCTGCTGGTGATAGATGAAGTGCGTGTCGCCTGTATTTTGCGAGAATTCCGAAGGCAGATGGTCGGCGTAGTTCTGAAAAGTGGTCTGGAGCACGGTCACGCCGTCGGCTGCGAGCGTTGGACCGTAGGTATAGGTTCCCAACTCGTTCGTCTGGTCGTCGTACGCGCGGCGGCTCATGTGCGGGACGCCGATGCCGGCCTTCACGAGGTGAGGGCCGCGGGTCCAGCTCAGCACATCGGAGAAGCGGAAGTTGTACTCGGTGCCGAAGGAGTCAGACTGAGCGGAGCCGGAGAGAAAATCGCCGGGCAGGCTCACACGCGCGCCCTCCACGGTGTTGCTGTTGCGGTTGGACGTATGCTCGCCGATCACCGAGACCTGGTTGAGCAGATTGGCGGAGTAGGTGGCGTCGACGTGCGTGTTGAGGTCGTCTTCACGGTATTCGTTGTTATATCCGGCGGAGGCCAGCGTTTGCCCGCCAACGCCCTGGTTCTGTCCGGTCCAGTCCTCGTAGCTGTACTGGATGTAACTCGAGTAGCGATCGCCAAACTGATGACCGGCGCGCGTGCTGAATTCGGTGTCGCGTGTGGGCGCGGGAACGTTGGCGCTATAGGCGCCGCTCGGGTGGGCGACGGTGGGCGCGAGGGTTGCGCTCACCACGGTGTCCTTGTCCTCTTCAGCGCGGTTGAACGTAACCAGGAAACTGCTTTTGCTCGCATGAGGAATCGGCCCGGTCGCATGGCCCTCGTAGATGCGCCGCTGCTCGAAGGGCTTTGACGGAGCAAGCGCATTCTGCGCATTCATGGCCGAGTCGCGGAAGTAGAAGTTGAATTGACCGTGATAATGGTCGGCCGCTGACTTGGTGATGATTTCCATCTGTCCGCGGCCGGGGTAATAGTAGCGCGCGGAGTAAGGATCCTGGTTGATCTGCACCTCCTGCACGGCCGAGGGGGAAACAGTTGCGCGATTGGCCTCGACTCCATCGACGATGAGGCCGCTACCGCCCGTCGAGCTGACGTTGCTGTCGAGGAAGGCGCTCATGGCAGTCACGTAGTCGTTGTCAAAGATGGGCAGAGCTTTCAGGTCCTGCGTGGTCAGCGTGGAGGAGTCGCTGTTGGCGTCGGTGGAGGTGAGGTCCTGGTTGGCGTCGGCATTCACCTCAACGTTGGTGGCCACGGAGCCGATCGGAAGCACGACGTGCAGGGGCGCCGAAGGCTTGACTGTGGCCGCGGGGCCAGAAGGCGCGCCAACCGTGACAGCGATCTGTACGGTTTTGAATCCGGCTTCGGAAACGATGAGTGTGTAGGCGCCCGGCTGCGGAGGAGTGAACTGGAAGTTGCCGTTTGCGTCGGAGTGGACCTGGCCTATGGTTGCGCCTTTGGCGTCCATCACATCAACTTCAGCGCCGGGAATGATGGCTCCGGTTGCATCAGAGACGACTCCGCGCAGGGCTGGAGAGGGATGGATGGCGGCAACAGGTGGGTCGGGAGCAAAGGCGCCGGCTGAGGCTCGAGGCAAGAGAAGAAAAAGTGCGCATACGAGAGCAAAAAAGCGTACGAACGAACTCATGACCAACATCTCCAGGCAGAGCAAGGTAAAGCAAGTTACTGCAGTCAAGCTTCGAGCGCGAAAAATCGTGCATTCGCTGGATATGCGACCGCGACTGTCATGGGAAGATTCCCATTTCGACCGCGGAGGCCGTGCATCTTTGTCACTTACGGTATTCGGACACGCTTTTAGAACTCATCAAAGGTCTGCGCGTTTTTGAAACCCCTGACGCGCCCGGAAAGTCTTGGTAAATCGGGCAATCTTTGCTTTTTCGTTAACGATTACGATTGCACACCAATTTTCGCAGGACTGAGCGCGGTCGTCCAGTCGGAGGCCCGGTCCACGAGAATGTCGGGCTTGGTGTCGAGGAGGTTTTGCGGACCAAAGCCGAAGGCGCAACCAATGGACCACGCGCCGGCGTTGCGGGCCGTTTCCACGTCCACCTGGCTGTCGCCGATCATCACCGTCTGGTCAGGTGAGGCGCCGGTCTCCTGCATCAGCGTGCGCAGGCCGGTCGGGTCCGGTTTCTTCACCGGGAAGCTGTCCCCCCCGTAGATGTGGAGAAAATAGTCAGCCATTCCCAGGCCTTCGCAAATTCCGCGCGCCGGGCGAACCGGCTTGTTAGTGAGCACAGCCATCACGCGAGGCGAGCCGCCGGGGGCATCGTGCAGATCGCGCAGTGCCGCAAGCGCCTCAAGCACGCCCTCGTACGCGTAGGTGAACTCGAGCTTGTGCTCGCGGTAGTAGCGCAGAAAAAATTCGTAAGCGCCAGCCAGCAACGTTTCGTCCACCTGCTCGGGCTGGATGCCGTCGGCCATGGCGAGCGAGCGGCGCATCAGCATGGGAGCTCCGTTGCCCACAAAGCCGGCGATGGCCGGGTCGGCGAGCGGCGCGTGGCCAAACTGCGCCAGGGCGGCGTTGACGCTGTTGCATAAATCCTGCGCCGAATCGATGAGGGTGCCGTCCAGATCGAAGACCAGCAACTTCAACCGCTCAACGGGCAGAGGGCGAAAAACATGAACCATGACTCCAGTGTATCGAATGAGAAAAGGGGGCCAAATCCCCTTGGGGGGCGGGCAGCCTGAGTGCGATGATTGTTAAAGCGTTGTAAATATGGTTGGCGATCTCGTTCGCATGAAAGGGCTTCGACCGTTGAACAAGCAGCTCAAGCTCCTTCCGGCTGTACTGATATTGGTCACTGCGTCGGTGGCGTCGTCGGCGCAGCAGACGAGGCCAGAGCGACCGATGTTCAGCGTCAATGCGCCCGCCGAAAGCCTGCCCAATCTCGACGCGCTTAAGAAGGAACTGAAGCAGTACCACGAGTGCACCTGCACGTGCGGCTGCTACGCGCGCGACCTTGACCGCCAGGCGGATCGCGCCATCTCTTTCCTTCGGCGGCGCGCCGCCCATCCGCGGCCGCAGCAGAAGCTGGCCATGGTCTTCGATATTGACGAGACCTCGCTCTCCAACTGGCAGGAGCTTCTGCAAGCGGACTTCGCGTACAACAAAGCGGCCTTCGATGCATGGAGCGAGACCGGCCAGGCGCCGGCTATTCCGGGGAGCGTGCGCATCGACAAGGAAGCGCAGCGGCTGGGGGTGGCTGTCTTTTTCATCACCGGACGCCCGGAGCGGGAGCGCTCCATCACCGAACAGAATCTCAAGGCGCAGGGATTCGACGGCTGGCAGCAGTTATCGCTTCGGTCTCATGCAATGGAAGGAAAGTCGGCCGAGGTCTACAAGTCGAGTGTGCGCGCCGGGATTGTGGCCGAGGGCTACACCATCGTGCTCAATGTCGGCGATCAGTGGAGCGATTTGAAGGGCAAGCCCGAAGCCGAGTTCTCCGTCAAGTATCCGAACCCGTACTACTTCATTCCGTAGCGCGATTTCCTGCCACCGCGCATAGACCATCGCATGATCCATCTCCACGGACCAACACGCTACAATCAGTGCGCAATCCATCAAAGCAGGAGAAGAATCATGAAAGGCCGCGTCGATCGCACATGTCTCGTTTCGCTGATNNGCCGGCGCAAAAGTTCCCGGTGACCGCTGGATGGAGATTGATCTTTACTGGTTTGACCAGTCCGACATAGCCGGCTCGGTAGCCTGCTTCTGGGACCGCTTCGCACCCCTCTACAGAAACATTCGAGGCGATCGCGGACTGATCCTCAACGTCGGCTGGACGGTCGGCTACATCATGGAATGGACGGGCGACCCGGAACAGCAGATCAGCCTTCCCGCCGGAACCGGTCAGCAACCCTGGGTGAAGGAATCGGCCCCTCTGGCGGGAAGCACCGATGAGCGCAACCTCGCCTGGAAACAGCGTTTCGCCACGCCCATCATCGTCACGCGGTCGGGCTACGGGAAATGGACCTATGCGAATCTGCGCCATCTCACCGACGCCTTGCGTTCCGAGGCCGCCAAGCGGGGAATTGCCGGCTTCAAGGTGGGCAGCCTGGCTTACGCTTGGGACGATGCATACGGCGAAATCGCGCCCTGGGCAAAACGCCATCCTGAGGCATTCAGCACCTGGCAATTTACCAGGGACGGACTGAAGCAGAGCGGAAAGTACTTCGATCCCGCTGTCACGCTGCATCGAGATGCATCCCGGCTGGGAGGACTGCCCAACGGAATCGCCGAGGGCATGCCCGTGCCCGACGCATTTGCCGCGCAGTGGGGAAGCCTCTCCAAAGCTGCGGGACTTGACGCCATGATGTTTCGCGATTCTTTCGGCATGCCTGTTCCCTATCAAAGGGCCGGCCCCGATGGCCTCCTGGAGCCGTCTCCTGAGGCCATCGAGCGGCGCACTAGGGCAACCTCCGCGCTCATCCGCGAAACCAAAACCGCCAATCCGAAGGCCATCGTCATGATGTACTCAAACGCCGCCAGCGCGCTTGGAGACTGGCGATGCAACGGTCTTGATCTGGAGCGGATTGCCAGGGACGGATTTCTGGACGTGTGGGTGGATCAAACCTGGGCCGGGGCCTGGAACGAAGTGGGCGTCCGCCACAACTCATTCTGGAATAACCCCGCCCTCGGTTGGACCTACCAGCTTGCCTACACGCTCATGCATGCGGCCATCCTCGCGGGCACGCGCGTCAAGCACTATCCATTGGTTGAAACCTTCGATGCCTGGGAGTCCTGGGATGTGTTGCACACCGTACCCGAGCGCCTTCGCTGGGGCATCTGGGCCTACTCCCATGCATCGGTTAAGACGCCGAAAGGCATCAAGGTTCCCGACGGGTCCTACATCTCCTGGGCTAACCAGGGCAAGCGCCTACTCAGCAGCGACGATGTCGCCTTCCTGAACACCAACATAAGTGAGGCTGTGATCGATGCGCACAACATCACTGAGGTCTACGGTCCTACGCTCGTCTACGCGCGCAGCGCGGCGCAGTCGCAAGCCGAGCACGCCCGTCCCGATCAAGATGCAAAGGAGTGGCTGGATGAACAGGTTGGGTCGATCATCAAGTGGCCGGTTCCTGTCTCCTCTGTTACGCGAATTGAGTGGCTGTCGCACGTCTCTTCTGACATGTTTCTTGTGGGCGCAGTCTCTCACCTCACAGCCGCGGAGAGCCGTGACATCCACGCACTGGCGCAACGCGGCGTACCCATTGCCCTGCTCGGCAGCCCCGCAGGCGGATTCGACCCCTCGTTGCGCGACCTGCTGGGATTAGAGAGCGACGATGCCAGATCGTCTCCGCCATCGACCATCAAGGCCAGGGTATCCAGCTTCGGAGCTTCCCTGGCACTCGGAGTGCCGGAGAATTTTCCGGTGCGTCAAGGCTTTACCAAAAACACGGCGGCACCCAATGTGAAACCCGTCTATTTCGTAGCAGACAGCCCGACGCTCGTGCTCAACCAAAGCCGCGAACTGCATTTGATGACCTGGGACCCACCCGAGTTCGCCGTTGAGTGGGACACCAGGCTGCTCGATATCTGGCGTGGAAGCACGGCTCCCTACGTACTGGCAGCCTCCGCCGCGAACGCGTTGCTGGCCAACTCAGGCAGCTTGCATGCGTCGGCCATTGATTCGAATCAAACCGTAAATCTCATGGCCTGGCGAACTGCGGACGGCCGGGCTCACCTGATGTTCGGCAATCTTGAAGAGGGACTCAGCGATGACGCGGACCTGAGCCGCAAGGTGACAATTGAACTGCCGGTCAAGTGGGGGAACCATCCCTGGAGCTCCGTCTGGACCGGAGCCACATTCAACCAGCAGGACAATTCCATTCATGTCGATTTGGAACAGGCTCATTCGGCGCAACTTGTCTCACCCCGACGCGATGCTGGTCCGTTCTAATGCGCTCCCGTTCAATCACCGCTTGTGACCGCTAGCCAAGCCCGGAACTCAGCCGACTGCGCGGCTAGCTGATAGCCGAAGGCTGAATCAGGCTCTCGTCTCTGAGACCTGCTATCGAAAGCAGGCCGGCAAAGCTGCCAGGGTGTATCTTGGTGGGGATGCTTTTCCACGGAACTTTCCCGCGCCATCGAGCGTAGGGATACAGAGAGGAGCCCTCTCCGATGAAGCGAGCCTTCCTTTTCTCCTTCCTGGCAGCCGCCCTTGCACTGGCCGCCACGCCCGCCCGTGCCGATCAGGACGCCGTCCATTTCTTCAACGACATCAACGTCACCGCCGGAAACTCCGTCCATGACGCCGTCTGCATCCTGTGCAGCGTGCACGTTGATGGCGAAGTGAAAGGCGACCTCGTCGCCATCCTGGGCAGCATTCAGGTCAACGGCCACGCCGATCGCGATGCGGTCAGCATCCTCGGCGGCATCACCGTCGGCGACAACGCCTCCATCGACAGAGACACCGTGAGCATCCTCGGCCCCGTCCGTCTCGGCGAACACGCCACCATCGGACGCGATATGGTCACCATCATGGGCTCCTATCACGCTGCGCCCTCAGCGGGAGTGGGCCGCGAAAACGTCATCCAGCCCGGCATCTACCTGCCCCTGCCCGGCCTGATTCTCATCTTCATCCTCATCCTCATCGTGCGCGAGCACCGTGCCCACCGCCGCCGCCAACTCCTCCAGGCCTGGTACCAGGCCCAGCCCCACCCCTAGCGGCTGCCCGCAACCGCCTAAATGTGGGTGCCCCATCCTCGCCACGTCTTTGTTTTCGTGGCTAGGGTGGGAAAGAACCAGTTCCCCCTCGAGCCTTTTCACTCCTTCATTCCCCCTTACGAAATGGCTGTGCCCCTCGCAGTTTCTTCGCGATGAGTGGGCGGGCTGCGCCGGCCGCCCTCAAGCCCTTTGGTCCCTATTCCCTGTTCCCTGTTTCACCACTCCAGGCCTTGACTGAAGTACTCTTCTCGAAGACGCTGAGCATGATGATGATCGTCTTCAAATTCGCCGGGCCGCCCCTGAGGATGCCAAAGCCGCTCGTCCGATCCGCCGCCGAGTTGCTCAACGCGGTTTACGGAGAAGTGGAACCGTGACCGGACGCCCCCTTCGCATCGTTCTGCCCGGCGGCAGTGGACACGTGGGGCAAATGCTCGCGCGCCATTTTCAGCTCGCCGGCCACCACGTCACCGTGCTCACCCGCTCGCCCTACTCCGCGTCCTGGCAGACCGTGCACTGGGATGGCGCGAATCCGGGCACATGGGTTGAAACCCTTGAAGGCGCTGACGTCTGCATCAACCTTGCCGGACGCAGCGTGAACTGCCGCTACAACCAGAAACACCGCCGCGAAATCTACGATTCGCGCATTGGAACCACCGGCCTGCTCAGCCGCGTCATTACCTCGCTCCCCGCTCCGCCCCGCATTTGGATGAATATGTCCACCGCCACCATCTACCGCCATGCGCTCGACAAGCCGATGGATGAAGTCACCGGCGAACTGGGTGGCCGTGAGCTCATCTCACAACACAGGCACGCGCCCGAGACATGGGATTTTTCAGTTGGCGTCGCCAAAGATTGGGAAGCTCTCTTCTTCGCCATCCCCACGCCACGCACACGCAAGATTGCCCTGCGCAGCGCCGTTGTCTTCAGCCCCACACCCGGCGGCGTCTTCGCCATCCTGCTCAACCTCGTCCGCATCGGCCTGGGCGGGACCCAGGGCAATGGCCGCCAGTTCGTCTCCTGGATTCACGAGGCTGACTTTACCCGCGCCATCGACTTCCTTATCGAGCACGATGACATCGCCGGCCCCGTCAACCTAGCTGCCCCCAACCCGCTGCCCAATCGAGAGTTCATGCAGGCCCTGCGCGACGCGTGGGAGATGCCCAACGGCATCCCCGCCCCCTGGCTCCTGCTCCAGATCGCCACTTTCCTCATGCGCACTGAACCCGAGCTGGTGCTCAAGAGCCGCCGCGTCGTCCCAGGCCGCCTGCTCCAGGCCGGATTCGACTTCGACTTCCGCAACTGGCAGGAAGCCGCAGACGATCTCGTCCGCCAATGGAAAAACAGGCCCTGAGCAAGCTGGAAAGAACAGCGCGGGTGCCCCTGGTCCGGGGTCCCCAGGGACGGGTCTTCGTCCCTGGGGTGGTGATCCCTCGCGTTTGGGGACCAGGGAATGAATGAAGCCCACCCAAAGAGCTGACAGCAGCCCAGACCCCACCCCACGCCTACGGCTTCGGCGTAATATCCGTCACCGGCAGATCCCAGTGTCCCAGCAGAATCTCAAACCGCCGCTGCTCTTCCTTTTGATAAGTAGCCTGATCCGGCCAAAGCTCCTTCATGAAAGCTTCTTCGTCGGGGTTCGACGTGGTCGCCGCGGTTGAATCCTTGAACCGAATCGTCACGCGGTAGTCCCACCGTCCGTCTTCAGTCGTGTGATACGCAGGCGTCTCGATCTTGACAGACAGGATTCGGCCGGTAGATTGAACCTTCTTCAACAGCGGGTAATGGTTCTTGAGAAACAGGCTGAGGAACTCCTGCTGGTGGCCCCATTGGCACTTGTAGTAGTACTCAACGGAATATGGCTGACCGGCTCCTCCCTGCAGTGGCGCGCCCTGCGCCCTGAGCGGGACTGCAAGCGACAGGGTAAAAGCCATGGCGAGAACAGCGAGTAGGACCTTGCGCATAAGAGCCTCCATCATTTTGGTTGCTGCCATTGTAGCGTGAAGAGGTCGCACCTCAACGGCCAAACAGGCCGCCTGAAAACTCTTGAGGCCGCGACGTTTTGAAAGGGCGCGGCTTTAGACGCGCCATAAGCGGCGCAATACGAAGGTGGGCTTTAGCCCCTGAGAGATATTTTCCCCTGTCTGAACACAAAAGCAGGACTTTTTCAGCGGCCTGTTTAGCCCCTGAGGGATGCTTTTTGACCTGAATGCTAGAACGCGACTTCTTTCGCAACCTAGAGAGCCCCGGCCCGACAGCCTCTGCGCTTCCAAACGCGAGCACTCTCGCAAAAAAAGAACCCCGGCAGCACGCCTTTGAAATCATGCGGCCGGGGTTGAGAGAGTGCCGAGCAGGTATGAGCGGTATGAAATCACCGAACAAATAAGAGAAAGTCTTAGCAATGCGCGTAGCTCTCCAGGGCCGACTTGCTTGGAATGGTCAGCGTGGAACCGCTGAAGGCAACCAGGCGCCGGCTCTTGAAGGCGCTCATCGTGCGCGTCACTGTTTCGCGGGAGGCGCCGATGAA
>PLST01000416.1 GCA_003164255.1 Acidobacteriaceae bacterium
CCGTAGCGGCGGAGCAGGTTTGGCAGGCTCTGCGAGAACGCTGAGCGCGGCATCACGGTGTCGCATCCTGCCTCGACCGCCTTCAGCTTCAAGTCGCCCTGCAGATGATTGAGGAATCCGACGATCGAAGTGGCTTTCTTGAGCTTGGCCTTGAATTTGGGAATAAGGGCCATGGGCTTGGCGTTGAGGTTGTTCAGATCGAACACCAGCAGGGTGGGCTTCTCGGTATCGGGCAAATCGAACAGGCGGGCAACCGAGTCCTTGTCGCCTTTCACAAACTCCACCTTTATGCCGAGTTTGCGCGAGGTCTCCTGAATCTTGGCCTGAAAGAACAGATCGTCGATGAAGCAGAAGATGCGTGTTGGCGCGTCATCGCGGACGGGAGCCGGCGGCGTTGCCGCATAGGCGTCAGGATAGTAGCCGCTGTGGTTGTTGCTCATCATCTGGATGGTGGACGGTGGACCATCGGCAACATTGCCGTTAACGGCGCGGTAGCTGTGATCCATGGGACCCACAAACTCGCGCGGTCCCCGCTGTTTGCCTTTGCGCTTGCCCTGAGAAGGCCCGGCGATGCTGTTTCCCGGCTGAGCCTGGGGGGCCGATCCCTTTTGGAAGAACTTCTTTTTCTTCCGCGGCTGGTTCTGGTGAGCCTGGGCCGGTCTCTGCTGGGGCGGTTGCGGCGACGCTTGCTGTTGAGGCTGCTGCTGCGGCTGTATCTGGGGCTGCTGGGCCGGCTGCGCGCCTTGCTGGCTCGATTTGTTCTTGCGGCGGCGGCGGCGGCGGCGATGCCCTTGCGAGGGCGCCTGACCATTATCAGGCGCTGGCCCCACTTCAAGTTGGGGCTGGGTTGGTTCTGTCGTCATGCGTATACTTCCTGGAACGTTACTGCTGGATTCATCGGATTGTGGGGTTCTACTGCCTTCAAAGTTGTGAGCCTGGCTTCCCTTGCCGTTCCCGGTCTAGTCAGAACCGAAAAGTCGGCGGTAGCCGGCGAAGTCAATGCGGGACTTGAAGCAGACTGGCAAACGTGGGCAATTCGAAACAACTTGCCGGAGTTTCCCGGCATTCTTACCCTCAATGAACCAGATCCTTTGTGGCTTGCGACGGATCTTGCATTTTGCCACTGCCACGATGCATGAATCGAACGCTCAACCCTGAGAGGATTCCTGCCCATCAGGTCGCGCCGGTTCATCTTCTTCGGCCCTGCAATTCAAACTCTGTAGTCGCCATTTGCATAAGAGCCTTGTATGGGCTCCATCCGCTGGTCAGGATTAAGGCAAGGCGGCCAGTGCTTTTTCTCAGGTGATGCCCTTCCTATATGAGCTTTTGCCGCACGCAGTTTAGTAAGAATTGAACTGTACGGCTAGTTTGCTTGCTCGGCGGCGAGCTTGCTCTACCCCAATACCCGGGTGGCCCGCGTCAGCCGCTTGATAGGCAATTCCGATACTACAAGGAACCCCCGAGGCTGGCAAGTGTACTTTCGTGGGACCCTGACGGGAAGGCAGCAGCGGAATGACCGGGAACACCGATGCGCACGAAAACGCAGCCAAGCGCGCAAAACGCCGCTCCGATTGGAGCGGCGTTTCGAGGTCCTGCACGTGCCACTGGCCTCCCAGAATATTGTGGCCGGCGTATTTTCCACCGTGCCTAGTACAGGCTCTTCCGGCCGGTTGATCCCTCTTTTGAGGGCCGCTTCATTGGCGGTTGCTCTTGCCGGGTGCCTGCTGTTCTTTGGCTGGCCGCAATTCTGACTCAGCCGGTACATCACTGGCGCTTATGTAATAGCAATCCACGGGCCGTTCAGATTGGTGATTGTTTTCAGCCACTTGCCTCGCAAAGTCGGCTGATTTTTTCTGGATTCTGGAAGTCTGCGGGAAGCATTAATCCTGAAAACCGTATAACCCGATTTTCCGCCAGAAACTAGCGCTGACATTTCGGGCAAAAATGGGTTCCTCGGCCGGCCAGCAGAATTCGCTGGATGGGGGTTTGGCAGCTCCGGCAGGGCTCGCCTGTCCGCAGATAGACACAGTGCTCCAACTGGAAGAAGCCCCGCACCCCAGCGGCATCCACGTAGTCTGAGACCGACGATCCGCCCAGCCGGATGGCGTGTTCCAGAACCTGGTTGAGAGATAGCCGGAGCCGTTCGAGCTCGGCGCGGGTCAGGCGTCCTGCGCTTCGGCGCGGCCGGATTCCAGCGTGAAACAGACTCTCGTCGGCGTAGATGTTGCCGACGCCCGTGAGCAGATTTTGATTCAGGAGCGCAGCCTTGATTGAAAGGCTTCGTCCACGGAAGAGGGCGGCGAACTCGCCCGCTTGAATCGTAAGTGGCTCAGCACCGGATGCGGTGAAGCCTGTGACGCGTTCAAGGGCTCGAAATTCCAATCGGCCAAAGCGGCGCGGATCCACAAACCGCAACTCCCGCCCGCTGGCGAGAGTGAGCCGGGCGTGGGTATGAGCTGCCACCGGCGCGTCAGGCGTTGTCACCAGCAGGCGGCCCGTCATGCCCAGATGGACGATCCATTGCGCATCGGGCGGTGCGAATTCCGGCGGTGTTTTTTTTCTGCCCTGGCGCAATTCCTGAATGGATTTGCCGGCGACTGAACCCAGCTCGCAGACGATGTGCTTGCCTGTACGATGAATGGCGAGCAGCACGCGGCCTTCAAGGCCCTTTGCCTGCTTGGCCGGAGCTGTTTTGAAGGGTTCCCGATGCCCGCCGAACCAGGCATGGACGATCCGATCGCCACGTACCCGCTCATGAACGCCACGGGCGATGGTTTCCACTTCAGGCAGTTCAGGCATTCGTCTATTTTAGGGGAGCCGCGACCGGGGAGCGCTGGCGCTAGCTCTGTGATTTCGCCAGCTCGTTGTCCTCTTCGCCTGCGCGTACCTGCACACTGCCCCATTTTTCGAGATAAACGAGACCCAACCCGAGCCCAACCAGGAACACGGCCACGGAGGAATACTCAATCAGGTTGAGTTTGCTGTTCTCTTCGGCAGTCTGATAAACAACGATGCCGTGAATTTCGCGCGGAACGATGCGCTCCTCTGTCAGAACCGGCCCTCGCGGCATGACGTCCAGGTAGTGGGTGGAGATCGTGGCGGAGACGATCAACCCGGCAAGACCGGGCAGCAGGAACAGGAGCGCGAAGAATTTGAGCGTTGCCAGTTGCGAGTTTTTCATTTGATCGGCCCCATTCTTGCGCCACGTGCGCACATGCTTACGTGAGGTTCGTGGACAATATCCAGGGTTGATCCAGCTCGGTCGCGTCTTACGTGTGCGCCAGGGTGAAGAGTTGCTCAACGGTCAGGTTCTGTTGGGCGTTCTACCCTTGCGGCTCACAACACTCTGCGAGTGGCCCACCGATTTCATCGGGACGAATAGAGAGGATCATCCCCAAACCCGTTCGCTCTAGATTCTACACCGAATTTGATTTAGGTTGCACTGCTGGATTTGAAAAGCCGGCGCGTTGGATTCGAGGTGTTAGTTAACCCTTTGTCCGAAGCTGGCTGGCTTTTTGCGCTCGCCCGGTTGACGGATACGGCTGGCTTCAAAGCTCACGATCTTCCACTTGTCCTGTGCGTCGCGCACGTAAACCCGCGTGTAGCGATAGCTCCCTGAGACGTCGCCATCGGTCGTCGTGCCCTGCACAAAGGCGACCGAGTTCACCAGCGCCGTCTTGCCGTAAAAGCGCACCTTCCGTTCAGTGATGTCGAGCGTGGTGAAACGAACGTGGTGGGTACGCAGATTATTGATTGCCTCGTCCTTGGTTTGCAGGGTCCCCGCGGCGGTTATGGCTATATAGTCGTCGGCCAGCAGGCTGGCCATGGCCGCGGTATCTCCCTTGAGCATGGCGGTGCGCCAAACATCCTCGAGTTGAAGAATCTCGTTACGATCTTCGTGCTTGTTGATCTTATTTTGTCCTGCATGCAGCAGGCTGCCGCCGAATGCCAGCACCAGCGCCATCGCGACCAGACGTCCGGCGAGCGGCCGGGAGTCGATCAGAGCGGAACAGGGCACGAAGAACTTGTTTACGGCACCCGACATAGGCGTATCGGATAGTATCCCCGCAATGGTCTGCCGGTCAATGGCTTGCGCGTCCATTCAGAAACATCCGTCCATCATCACGATTCAGTTTGAGCTTCGGCCGCGTCGCGAACCGGGGTTCTTTGTCGCTTGGACGGGAGAAGGCCCTCAGACGAGAGCAACCAGATTTTCGAGGGTGCGGATTTTCATTTTCTGCAGCAGGCCGCCAACAACATACTTCTTGAAATGCGTCGAGTCCCGATGCGCTGCCAGAGCGGCTGCGTCCTTGTATTGCTCGTAAATCACGATGGTGTCGGGATCGCCCTCAACATGGTGCGGGATGTAGGTAACGCATCCGGGCTCGCGGCGCGATTCGCTGGTGACCAGACGCAGGGCCTCGGCGATCTCGTCGCGGTCTTCAGGGGCGAAGGTGAAACGTGCCGTAAAGCTGACCATGTTCGCAGATTCCCCTTTGCATGAACCTTCGTGCGCTTCTCCAGTCTACTTGTGAATCGTGTCGAGCGCAGCAGCAAAATCCGGTAGAACCATGGTCTGATCGCGGTCAGGGCCGGTGGAGACCATCCCGATGCGCGCGCCACTTTCCCGTTCCTGGAAGCGAAGATACTCACGCGCAGCCTGGGGCAGCTTGTCGAACTCGGTAATGCCCTCAGTGGATTCGCGCCAGCCTTTCAGCTTGGTATAGCGCGGTTTGATCTGCTCAAGACCCTGCACGTCGGCAGGAATCTCGTCGGTGACCTTGCCGTTGATTTCGTAACCGATGCAGATGGGAATTTCGGCGAGGGTGTCGAGCACGTCCAGCTTGGTGATCACCAGCCACTCGGCGCCATTCACCTGGTTCGAGTAGCGAAGCAGGGGAATGTCGAGCCAGCCGCAGCGGCGCGGTCGTCCTGTCACTGCGCCGTATTCGTTGCCGCGGGCGCGCAGTTCCTCGCCTGCGGCATCATGAATCTCGGTGGGAAACGGTCCGCCGCCGACGCGGGTCACGTAGGCCTTGGTGACGGAGATGACGGTGCCGATGGCTGTGGGTCCAACGCCGGTACCCGTGGCAGCGCCGCCGGCCGTGGCAGACGACGACGTAACAAAGGGGTAGGTTCCATGATCGATGTCGAGCATGGTTCCCTGGGCGCCTTCGAACATAATGCTCCCACCCTCGGCCAGGATGCTGTTGAGCATACGCCCGGTATCGGCAACAAACGGGCGAACCTGCTCAGCGGCTGCCGCGTACTCCTCGTACATTTTGGCTGGGTCCAGCGGGTCAGTGCCGAACAGCGCGTGGGCGATGGCGTTCTTCTCAGCGCAGGCAGCCTCAATATGGGTCTTCAAGAGCGAAGGGTGAAGCAGGTCCACGACGCGGAGCCCACTGCGGGCCATTTTGTCTTCGTAGGCCGGGCCGATGCCGCGGCTGGTGGTGCCGAT
>PLST01000368.1 GCA_003164255.1 Acidobacteriaceae bacterium
CAGGGCACGGGCGGCGTTTCCATCTTTGCGCTGCAGTTTGCCCGGCTGCGGGGACTGCGGGTGCTCGGTATCTCCTCCAGCGACCAGAAGTTGGAGCGCGCCAAGACGCTCGGGCTCGACGCCGGGCTGAACTACAAGATCGACACCGAGTGGGACCGNNGGCACGCTGCCGCGCTCGCTCAAAGCCGTCAAGGTCGGAGGCACGATCGCCCAGATCGGAGTCCTTACCGAGGCCTCCGATCCGATTCCCATCCCACTTATTTTGCATAAGGTTGCACGCATTCAGGGGATTTACGTGGGGTCCCGCGCTGACTTTCTTGATATGAACAGGGCGGTCTCGCTTGGAGAATTGAGGCCGGTGGGCGAGGAGTTCCACTGGGCCCAGACCGCAGAGGTCTTCGCACGGATGGAAGAGGCCAGCCACTTTGGCAAAATGGTTCTGTCGGTCGGCTAGAGCCTGTAAACCAACGAAATGACCGCTTCAAGGCAGAAAGCACGGCCTGCACCTGACCTGGGCTTTTCCTCGCGGCAAGGAATCCGCGCACGTCATCTGGACTGCTTCAGGGCAGGGGCGTTCCGCTCTGGTTGTAGCACGACTTGTTGGCAAACACCCGCTCAGTCCCGCGCGGATCGTTCTCGATGTGCGGCCTGCGCTCCTCGCTCAAGAGCCAGGAACGCGAAAAGCATCCCATCCGGAGTTTTGCTAGCTGAAGCCGAGAACCGGATGCGGAATATACGGCGCTTCAAGCGCGGCAATTTCCTCAGGCGACAGTGTGACAGCAAGCGCCGCGGCGGCGTCGGCCAGGTGGTGCGGCTTGGTAGCGCCCACAATCGGCGATGTGACGCCCGGCTTCGACAACAGCCACGCCAGCGCCAGTTGCGCCCGCGGAATGCCGCGCTGCTCAGAGAGCAGCCCAAGGGCATCGGCAACTTTTTTATCGGCTTCTTCTGTGCGCGCATACATTCCCTTGCCAAATACATCCGTCTCCAGGCGCTTCGTTGCTTCGCTGTTCCAGGGCCGAGTGAGTCGGCCGCGTGCGAGTGGGCTCCAGGGAATCACGGCTACCCCTTCCGAACGGCACAGCCCCATCATCTCCCGCTCTTCTTCCCGGTAGATCAGGTTGTAGTGGTTCTGCATCGAGACGAAGCGCGTCCAACCGTTGAGGCGCGCGATGTAGAGCGCCTTGGCGAACTGCCACGCGTACATCGACGAAGCGCCGATGTAGCGCACTTTGCCCGCCTTGACTACATCGTGCAGCGCCTCTAGAGTTTCTTCAATCGGCGTTTCATAATCCCAGCGATGGATCTGGTAAAGGTCCACGTAATCGGTCTGCAGGCGCTTCAGGCTCTCGTCCAACTCGTGCAGAATGGCCTTGCGTGAGAGGCCGCGCCCGTTGGGCTCGTCGCGCATCATGCCGTGCACTTTGGTGGCCAGAACCACGGCTTCGCGGCGCGTGTTGGCCTTGAAAAAGCGGCCCAGGATCACTTCGCTGTCGCCGCTCGAGTAGACGTTCGCTGTATCGAAAAAATTAATGCCGAGGTCGAGGGCCTGGCGAAGAAACGGCTGGCTCTCCTGTTCATTCAGAGTCCACGCGTGGCGACCGGGCTGGGGCTTTCCTGTGGCGGGCGCGCCGTAGCTCATGCAGCCAAGACAAAGGCGGGAAACTTTCAGGCCGGTGTTGCCGAGATTCACGTAATCCATGGTTGCTCCTTGCTCAAGTTTAGTGCCGGAGACAACTTTTGGCCTCCATCTGCGGTCTAAATGGGATATGCGGGGCAAGCGAGCGTTCGTCCCGGGAAGACGCCTGGGAATTGCACCTAAGTGTGAGAGCCGACAGCGGCGAGGGCGGTAAACTGGGGGGGGAAGGCGCGGGAAGCATTGATCGAGATTGAAACGGAACCAAGTAGTAGACGGCGGCGGCCCGGTACGGCCGCAGTTGCGTGCCTGCGTTTCGGCGCCCAAGCCCGTCTGGCCGGGCGGGTTCTGTCCATGGCCGCGATCCCCGTATTCATCCTCGTCACCGGTTGCGGCGGCGGTAACACCACCATGAGTTCTTCCAACGGCACCTTTTCCATTTTACCCGGCACTTCGACCATCGACACCAATTGCACCGGCTGCAACGCGACCAACTCCTCGGGAGCTGCCATTGAGCAGTTTTCCGCCGCGCTCACCGCCGGTGGCGCAGCCAGCGTCACCTGGAAGGTGAGCGGTGGAGACGCGAACAGCGGCCCCGGCACCATCTCTTCGAGCGGACAGTATGTGCCGCCCAGCTACCTTACCGCCGACCACGTTTCTGTCACTGTCACCGCGACGCTCGCTTCTGACACCAGCACAACCGCTAGCGCGGTGCTCACCGTAACGCCCGGCTTCCTGCAGCCGCTTACGCCTGAGAACGCCGCTGTCGCAGCTAACGGCACGCTGGCCATCACCGGCTACATTGCCGAAGCCGGTGGATCCCTCGGAATCGTGTATGGGCTCTCAAGCACGGCCAGCGGCTCAAGCGGTGGACAAGGCACGCTCACCTCCATGAGTTGCACGCGCAGCACCACCGCGTTTACTTACTGCAAGGTCACCTACACGGCGCCCGCAACCGTCTCCGCCACCAGCGACACCTATGTCGTGGCCAACGTCGGCAGNNTGTTGCGGCGGCACGCTCGGTTCGCTCATTCAGAACAGCAGCGGCACCCAGTACCTGCTCAGCAACAATCACGTGCTGGCGCGCAGTGACCAGGCCGCCACGGGTGAAACCATCGTGCAGCCCGGCCTTATTGACGACAACTGCACGCCCTACGGGCAAACCGGCGCAGCCATCACACCAGTAGGCACGCTTACCGCGTTTCTTCCCTTGAAGTCGGCCACCACCAACGCCGACGTTGCCATTGCGGCCGTCAACTCGGGAGCCGTCAACAAGAGCGGCAACATTCTCGAACTCGGCACGCTGCAGGCCAACGGCACACTGGCCGCCGCGCCGCCCGGAACCTCATCCACAGCCGGCAAGGGCGAAGCGGCAGCTCTCAACATGACGGTGGCCAAGAGCGGCCGGACTACGGGGTTGACTTGTGCAAACATTTCGGCCGTCAGCCTCGATGTGAGCGTCGGGTACTTTACTGACTGCGCCGAGACCAAGCCTTACCTGACAAAGGTATATACAAATCAGATTGCGGTCACTGGCAACCAGTTCAGCGATGCGGGCGACTCCGGTTCGCTGGTGGTTGACTCCGCGACCGCCGAGCCCTTGGGTTTGTTTTTTGCAGGTGGCGTGGACACCGGTGGCGTAAGCGAGGGCGTGGCCAACCCGGTCACCGATGTGCTAAGCGAATTGGCAACGCAGGGGGGGGGATCCTACACCTTTGTGGGCACGACTGACCATGCGGTCAGTTGCCTCAACTACGGCA
>PLST01000088.1 GCA_003164255.1 Acidobacteriaceae bacterium
CGGCCCCTCTGTAGGACGCAATGTCCCCTTCGCTGATCTCAAATCGCACCCTCTCTGGGTACGAGTAGGTTGAATGCCCGTCGTTGACTGCTACCACCGATAGTTGGGCTGCTCCATATTCGGCAGCGATCGCGTTACACAAATCCGTCGTAAAAGTCGCAATTCCACACTGCCTCGGAAGGTGATTCCCAATCACCGCTATCCTGACCGGGCGCTGTGGGCGAGGCGCCAATTGAAGAGAGGATATTGAAGCGGTACCGAATACCGGATGCCGCGCTTCGGGACGCATGAGACGGTTTGATAGCGAATTAAGAGTGGTATTTGGAGCGGCCATTCAACGTGTCTCCAATCATCGTAAGGTTTTGATTGAGGGCGATTTATGCCCTCACAGGAACGTGAATTTACTTCGCGAGCTCGGAAGTTTTCTAAGAAGCTGCCATCGAGTAGTCCTGAGCCTTTGAACTAAGCTCTTCTGCGGCTTCGTGATCGCCGCGGTGATGTGCGGCAGCGGTAGCAATGTGGGCGTGGGCTGCGTAGATATGCAAGTCCTTTGCATTGACATCTTTGCTCTGCGGCTCGGTGTTCTCCACTTTTCAGGAAACGTTCTGTCTCCTTCATCTGTAGTCTTCCACGCGGCATTTGAAGGCGCTGTGCAATCTTGTACATATCCTCCAGGCCGCTTCATTGTGTCCAAAGCGATAATGCCAACAGACGGCGATTGCGAATTCGCGGGAGAATGGCAGAGCCAAAGTCCGTTGTGGACATCGTGNNGTCGTAGATTCATCTCACTCGGTGTCGCGTCGCTGCGAACCAATTACCGGTCCTTCAGTTGGATGGCACTTCGTCATTCGAGGTGTTGGCATCAGGCTCGCGCTATCCGGTGAAGACATTTTCTAACTCACTGGCACTAGGCGAGAAACGATAAACCGCACACTCTGGGAGTTAAGTGATGTACTACTATTTTTGGGGAATGCATTGGTTTTGGTGGTTTTTCTGGATACTCCTTTGGATGGTGTTCTTTTCGTTCATGATGCCCATGCGCCGAACTACTTACCGGGAAATGCAATCGCCCCTTCAACTCCTGAAAAGGAGATATGCCGCCGGAGAGATCACAAGCGAAGAGTACGAGGAACGGCGGGCCAAGCTGCTGCGGGATGCAAATGTGAAGTAGGGGTGTCTCCCTGGATTCAGCCAGCCACAGTCTAAGAAAAATCCAGGAATCATTGCGTTTATCGGGTAAGATTTCGTAGGCCGTGGATCCGCACAACATGGTGGCAGATCACTCCGCCAGCAACCGTACTACGTGGTTGACAATCATCAGGTCCTCGGCGGGAGGAATGACGCGAACTATGACCGCTGAGTGTTCTGCCGAAATCACCGCCGAGCCATGAACGTTGTTGCGCGCCGCGTCGAGCCTGATGCCCAGCGTGCCCAATCCTGCACAGATCTCCGCCCGTGAGGCGATGTCGTTTTCTCCAATACCTCCCGTGAATACCAGCATGTCCAGTCCGCCTAACTCGGCCACATAACCGCCGATCCATTTGGCAATCGTCCAGGTAAACTTCTCTACGGCAAGCCGCGCCTTCGCGTTGCCGTGCCCGATGGCGTCGCGCAGGTCGCGCATGTCGCTGGAGAGTTCGCTCACGCCCAAGAGGCCAGCTTTCTTGCTGACTACGGCCTCCAACAGATCGGCGGCTTCGGTGGCATCTTTGGCCGTCTCCGCGATCTTGCGCAGGATAAACAGGAGCACTCCAGGATCGATATCGCCGGTGCGTGTGCTGCTTATGATGCCGCCAAGCGGCGTGAGGCCCATCGAGGTGTCCAGGCCCCGCCCGTCTCGGATCGCCGCGATTGAAGCGCCATTGCCAAGATGGGCGACTATGAGCTTTTGCGGCACGGTGGGTTTCAGTTGATAAACGATCGACTCGTAAGAAAGGCCATGGGCGCCGTAGCGGCGTACGCCCATTGCGGCATACTCTTCGGGGATGGGCATGCGAGTGACCACTTCGGACATGTGGCGATGAAAGTACGTGTCCAGGCAAACAAAGTTGGGAATGCCGGGAAACTGCCGTACAGCTTCACGCATGATGTAGATGGCGATGGGTGTGTGCAGTGGCGCGAAGGCCTTGTAGCGCTCCATCTCTTCGATCAATGCGGGAGTGATGCGCTGGTTTGTCTGAACTGTAGGGCCGCCCGAAACCATTCGGTGGCCGATGGCCGACGGTGCGGGGAAGTCCTTGGAATGGAGCGCATCTGCTACCAGTTTGAAGGCAGCGGCCAGGGTAGGCAGGGCCGGGGACTCATCGACTAGCTTCTTACCCTTGTCGTCCTTGATCCAGAACACACCCTGATCGGTGCCGATGCCGTCGACCGCGCCCTCGTGGAGTTTCTGAGGTTCGCCGTCGCCGGTTCTATACACAGAGAACTTGATGGAAGAAGAGCCGCTATTCAAGACCAAGANNTTGACCGGACTCTTCGTCGCCCAGTGTTGGATAGTACTCGTGCCGGCCGCGCATCAGCTTGCCATATACGAGTCGAATGACCGATTCCGGCTTGGCGAAGGAAAAGACCATGCACGCAACAGCCGTTGAGAAAATCGCACCCCAAGCAAAAGATCCCTTCGAAACTCCACGCAGGATTCTGCCACCCGCGCTCAGCTTTTTGCTGAGGTGGGGTCTGCTTGCCCTGATTGCAGTTGTCGTCGTTCTGTCGACAGTTTTGGGCCTGGTGCAAAAGTGGCTCTGGATGCGCCAGCTCGATTACGTCGGTATATTCTGGACCCTTCTTTCGATCAAGTGGGGAATCTTCGGCGTGACCTTGATCATTTCAGTCTTGTATTTATGGATTAATCTTCGCTTCGCAGCGAGGAACATCGACCTGGTAGATGGAGATAGTTTCTTCAACAAGGCATTCACACACCCTGCAGACGCAAGCAGGACGATTAATGTCGACATCAGCCCCAGGTTGCTGGTTTTCTTTATCGATTTTGCCATCGTGGTTCTCTCATTGGTTTTTGCGCTGAGCGTTTCCGGGCAATGGGATACCTTTCTCCGTTTCCGGTATGGCGGCTCGTTTGGAATTGCGGATCCACTTTTTGGTGTTGATCTGGGCTTCTATGTTTTCCGGCTTCCGTTCTATGAATTAATGCAGGGAAGCATTACTGTGTTGACGGTGTCGGCGCTTGCGATTTTGACCCTTTGTTCGCTCTTCGGTGTCCGGCAGTCGCAATCCAGCGGAAAGATCACAGTTCCCGGCGGCGTCCGGCGTCACTTTATGGCGCTTCTGTTCATCCTTGTGGCCAACTTCGGGTGGGGCTTCGTCCTGGATCACTACGAACTGGTCTATTCGACGCTCGGCGTGGTGCACGGAGCCGGCTATGCCGCGGCGCACGTCACAAGAGTCGCGCTCTGGGTGATGACCGGCGCCTCGGCGCTGGCGTGTGTGCTCCTGGCCATCGGATTCTTCCGAACTCGCACCAAGCACATTGTCACGGGGATTGTGATTTACGCAGCACTTTATGTAATTGCCGTGATGGCGCTCCCGAGACTCTTCGAGACCTTCATGGTGAAGCCCAACGAACTGAGCCTTGAAACGCCCTTTCTGAATCATTACATCGAATTCACGCGCAAGGCCTATAAGCTGGACGGCATCCAGGAGACCGCTTATCCTGCTCTTTCCGATCTGACTCCCGATGTGATCGCCAGAAATCAGGATACGATTCAGAACATCCGCCTCTGGGACTCACGGCCGCTGCTTCAGACCTATCAACAGACACAGGCGATTCGTCTCTACTACCAGTTCTACAACGTGGATGTGGATCGGTACCGTCTGCCAGATGGCTACCATCAGGTGATGCTTGCGTCTAGGGAACTGGCGTCGCAACTTCCTTCAGACGCTCAGACCTGGGTCAACGAAACTCTCCAGTTCACGCATGGTGAGGGGCTGGTGATGAACTCTGTCTCGAACACGACAGGCGGAGGTCTCCCACAGTACCTTGTTGACAATGTTCCTGCTGAATCGCAATACGGCTTGAATATAACGCAGCCCGCCATCTACTTCGGGGAGGTTGCGCCTGGGTACAAGATCGTCTCAACCGGGATAAAGGAGTTCGACTATCCCAAGGGCAATGAAAACGTCTATGCGAGCTACCAGGGAAAGGGCGGAATCCCGCTCGACAGCATTTGGAAGAGGCTCCTATTTGCGTGGACTCAGAAGGACATCAATGTTCTGCTGACGTCGTACCTGACGCCGCAAAGCAAGATTCAGATATGGAGAAGCGTTCAAGAGCGCGTCTCCCAAGTTGCGCCTTTCTTGCTTTTGGACCATGACCCGTATGCCGTTTTGAGCGAAGGGAAGCTGTATTGGATCCAGGATGCCTATACGGTCTCGGATCGTTTCCCCTATTCGAGCCCGCAGGCAACCGGTTCAGCACAGGGGATGAACTACATCCGCAACTCCGTAAAGGCCGTTGTGGACATGTACGACGGAACCGTCTTCCTTTACGCGATGGATTCCAAGGACCCAGTGCTTGGAATGTACGAGCGGGCATTCCCTGGGGTCTTCAAAGACCTGACCGATCTCCCAGCGGACCTGAAGGCTCATCTGCGCTATCCCGAAGACTTGTTCGGAATCCAAGCGACACAGTACGAGACCTTCCATATGACCGACCCCCAGGTGTTTTACAACCGGGAAGATCTCTGGGTTCCACCGCAGGAGAAGTACGATGGGGCGGTCAACCCCATGGATCCTTACTACATGTTGATGAAGCTTCCGGGAAGCGGACAGCTTGAGTACTTGATCATGACTCCTTTCACGCCGCAAAAGAGGGACAACATGATTGCGTGGCTGGCCGCCCGGTGCGACTTCC